>DRTT01000060.1 GCA_011372105.1 Candidatus Aerophobota bacterium | reverse complement strand
CGCCCAGGAATCCCGGCAAAAAGGCCTCTTTAAAAATATGAGCGAAAAAAAAGAAGCAGGAATACTTTATCTTGTGGGAACTCCTATAGGAAATCTGGAGGATGTAAGCTTCAGAGTGCTGCGTGTCTTAAAAGAGGTAGATCTTATAGCAGCAGAGGATACACGTCACACCCGCAAACTTCTCTCACACTATGATATCCATACTCCCCTGACAAGCTTTTTTGAACACAATGAAAGAAAAAAGACAGCCTACATTATAGAAAAAATTAAGGAAGGAAAAAATGTTGCGCTTGTGAGTAAAGCTGGTATGCCCTGTGTTTCAGATCCGGGGTTTTATCTTGTTGAGAAAGCAGTGGAGGAGAAGATAAGAATAGTTCCTGTTCCAGGCCCGAGTGCTCTTTTGCTGGCACTTGTTGTTTCAGGTCTTCCCACGGAAAGTTTTGTCTTTGAGGGGTTTTTGGGGAGAACAAAAAAAGAACGAGTGAAAAAGTTAAAACTTCTTTCTCAGGAAAGAAGAACGATAGTAATTTATGAGGCTCCTCACAGAATAAAAAAGCTTCTTCCTGAAATAAGAGAAATTCTTGGTGATCGCCGAATTGTTGTTGCAAGAGAACTCACCAAAAAATTTGAGGAGGTAATAAGGGGGAAGGTGAGTGAGGTGGAGGAAGTTTTTTCCGGGAGGGAACCAAAAGGTGAGTTCACCCTTGTTATTGAGGGAGCAAAATAAATTTCTATAATTTACAGTAAGGATTAAAATGAGTATAAAAGAAAATGTTGTCTCCCTTTTAAGAGAAATCCCATCAGGGGTTATTGTAGTTGCTGCAGCAAAGGGAAGAACACCTCAGGAAATAATGGAGGCAATTGAAGGGGGGATTGAAATAGTTGGGGAGAATTATGTCCAGGAAGCAGAGAAAGCCTTCTCTGTTATAGGAAGAAAAGTCAAATGGCATTTTATAGGACATCTGCAAAAAAATAAAGTGAAAAAGGCAGTTGAGATATTTGACTTAATTGAAACAGTAGATTCGGTAGAACTTGCGAGGGAAATAGATAAAAGATGCTCCAGAATTGGCAAGGTTATGCCTGTTTTCTGTGAGATAAATATAGCAAAGGAGAAAAGCAAGTCAGGGGTCTATCCAGAGGAGGTTGAAGAGCTTGTAAGGCAGATATCATCTTTAAAAAACATAAAGGTTGAAGGTCTTATGACAATGGGTCCTTTTTTTGAGGACCCTGAGAAGTTAAGACCCTATTTTAGAAAGACAAAGGAGATTTTTGAGAATATAAGGGAAAAACGCATACCCCGTGTGGAGATGAAGTATCTTTCCATGGGAATGAGCAGCTCCTACAAAGTAGCAATTGAAGAAGGAGCAAATATAGTCAGAATAGGAACGAAGATTTTTGGACCCCGTCTCCAGAAGGGATAAAGTTAAACTTGACAGACAAATAGGATGATATAGGATAAGTCTTGAAAATGAGAGTATTTATTGCAGTGGAACTTCCCGAAAGTGTAAAAAGGAGTATTTATAACCTTCAAAAAAGAATGGTTGATAATATTAACAGGATAAAATGGGTAAGTCCTGATTCTCTGCATATTACCCTTAAGTTTCTGGGGGAGGTAGAAGAAAGAAGGTTAAAGGACATATCAGAGGTTGCAGATAAAGTTGCGTCAAAGTTCTCTTCCTTTTTCATTAAAATGGAGGAAGTGGGTATTTTCCCTGAGAGGGGTGTTCCGCGAGTAATATGGGTGGGAATAAGTGAGGGGTCTTTTGAGCTTTCCTCCATAGCAAAACAAATAGATGAGGGGCTTTTTGAAAAAGGCTTTCCCAGGGAAAGGAAAAAATGGGTTCCTCATATTACCCTGGGGAGGGTTAAAAGATTGCAAAATCCTGAGATTATAAAAAAATTTACAAAAGAGAATATTAAGGGAGAAAAGACGAAGGTAGAGGCTATAACTCTTATGCAATCCAATCTCACTCCTCAAGGAGCAATATACAAATCCCTTGAAAGGTTTTTTTTAAAAGGAGAAAAAATTGGATAAAGACAGATTGAAGGCTTTAGAGATAGCAAGAAAACAGATAGAACACCAGTTCGGAAAAGGTGCTATAATGCGCCTTGGAGAAAGAGCTGCTCAGATGGATGTGGAAGTAATTCCCACAGGAAGTCTTAGTCTTGATGCTGCACTTGGAATAGGAGGTCTTCCAAGAGGAAGGGTTGTTGAAATTTTTGGTCCCGAAGGATCAGGCAAGACAACGCTTGCCCTGCATGTGGCAGCAGAGGCTCAAAAAAGGGGAGGAATAGTTGCCTTTATTGATGCAGAACATGCTCTTGATCCAACTTACGCTGAAAAACTTGGAGTAAACACTGAAAATATATTTATTTCCCAGCCTGACTCAGGTGAGGATGCCTTGGAAATAGCTGAAGTTCTTGTTCGCAGTAATGCCATAGACCTTATCATAGTTGACTCTGTGGCAGCACTTGTTCCTCGTGCAGAACTTGAAGGGGAGATGGGAGATGCTCATGTTGGGCTCCAAGCAAGACTCATGTCCCAGGCTTTGAGAAAGCTAACAGCTTCAATTAACCGATCAAAAACCTGTACCATATTTATCAATCAGTTGAGAATGAAAATAGGTGTTCTTTTTGGCAATCCAGAGACAACCCCTGGAGGAAGAGCCCTTAAATTTTATTCTTCGATAAGGCTTGATATAAGAAAGATTTCCTCAATAACAAAAGGAGACGAGCAAATAGGAAATCGTGTTAAAGTGACTGTAGTAAAGAACAAGCTTGCTCCGCCTTTTAGAAAAGCAGAATTTGACATTATATTTGGAGAAGGAATATCGCAGGAAGGTTGTATTTTAGACCTTGGATCACAAACAGGGGTAATTAAAAAAACAGGTGCCTGGTATTCGTATGGAGATATTCAGCTTGGTCAGGGGAAAGAAAGAGCCCGTGAATTTTTGAAAGATCCAAAAAATAAGTCTTTAAGAGACGAAATTGAAAAAAAGATAAAAGAAAAGCTCGGTCTTGCAAGAAAAGAGAGAGCAGAAGAAAAAGAGAAAGTTTCTGAGGTAAAAAACTAAAATTTTGGGGGAGAGAGCTATCAAAAAATAGCAGGGAAGGGAGAATGGAGGTTGCCCGGAAGGTAGGTATTTTATCTTTTGTAATTTTTTTTACTCTTGTTTTGCTTTTTTCTGAAGTTTCCCTCGCTCAGGATAATCTTTTTACAGGGAATGTAAAGCTTTTATCTGACTCCTTATGTACCCGGGTATTAATCCAGGTCCCTGAAAGAACAGGATATGTGGTGAAGGATTCAGATATCCCCCCCAGGATTGTGCTTAATCTCTTTCCTCTTCAGGCAAAATTCCCTTCCAGAGAGATTCCTACATTTGATAGATTTATAAAGAAAATAAGCATTTTAAAAGATTCCAGGAATGTGGTAAAAACTATTTTAGATCTTAATATCTCAACTTATAATTTTAATGTTTTCTTTCAAAAAAACCCAAGTTTTGTAATAGTTGAAGTAAGGGCTTTAGGAAAGGACCCTGTATCGTCTATTCTTGGATTTGAAGGAGTAGATGAGAAGAAAGGTTCTCTTGCTCTTTCTCCCTCTCCAGGGACAGGTGGTAAGGAAGGGGGGATGTGGAAAGTGATAATTGATCCAGGGCATGGAGGAAAAGACCCGGGTGCAATTGGTCCATCAGGAGTTAAGGAAAAAGATATAACACTTGGTATAGCTTATGAGCTTTTAAACCTTTTAAATCAGAACCCAAAATTTGAGGCTTATCTTACAAGAAAGGACGATGAATTTGTTTCTCTTGATAAAAGAACAGAAATAGCAAATATTCTGAGAGGAGACCTTTTTATAAGCATTCATACCAATGCAGCATGGGATTCAAGGGCAATGGGGATTGAAACTTTCTACAATTCTCACTATCCTTACGGAGAAGGAGCAGAGGAAGTTGCCCTTCGTGAAAATGCAGCCCTTGCTTCGGAAAATATCCCTTCCAGTGTAAAAAATATTATATGGGACCTTATCCAGAATCAGTATCGCAAGGAAAGCAAGGACTTTTCCTTTATACTTCAACAGGAACTTGTTAAGGTATGTGGTGGTGAAAACAGGGGAGTCAAATCTGCCCCTTTTTATGTTTTAAGAGGGGCTAATATGCCGTCTGTGCTGGTGGAGGTTGGATTTATCTCTAATCCCTGGGAAGAACGTAAGTTAAAAAATAGAAACTACCAGAAACTTGTAGCAATGGGTATTTATAGGGCGATAGAAAGATACTTTAATATGTTTTCCAAGAGATAATTATGAAAAAAAAGGTTTTGCTTTTTAGCACTTTTATTATACTAAGTTTTATTTGTGGAGTAATTGCCTCTCCTTTTTTCAGGGAAAAAACTTACCAGATTAAGGAATGGACAAGGAAAACCACCTCTCCACCTCCTGTTAGCAAGGAGGTCATACTTTATTTTTCTGATTCCCAGGAGCAGCTACTTGTTCCGGTTAAAAGAAGGGTATTTTTTGGAGAGAATGTCTCTACCATAAATGATCAGATTAGAAAGGTGCTTGAGGAATTAATTAAAGGTCCTGAGACAAAATCTTTGTCTCCCACTCTCCCTGAGAATACAAAAATAAGAGCTGTTTATACCAGGAGGGATGTTATTTACATTGATTTTAACTCTTCTTTGACTTCTAATCATCCCGGAGGAGCTTCTGCTGAGCTTGTAAGTGTATATTCTGTTGTGAATACTCTTCTTGAAAATTTTCCTTTATACTCCAGGGTGCAGATTTTAATAGAAGGAACACCTCACAATACTCTGGTGGGACATGTTGACATAAGGGGACCTTTCAGGAAAAATCCTGAAATAATTAAAAAACCTTAAGAATTTCAAGGCAAAATAGCCACTTTCATAGCTTTCCCTGATTGTGCAAGGTTTAATCCTTCAATTATTTTTTCAAGGGGTAGCTTGTGAGTTATAAGTTCCTTTACTTTTATTTTGCCCTGAGAGATAAGGTCTAAGGCGAGCCGGTTATGGTGAGGTGCTGAACCGTGAGTTCCCACTACATAGAACTCTTTGTAGTGCAGCAGATTAGAGTCAAATTTTATGTAAGGATTATTCTTTGGTAATCCTCCAAAGAAGTTCACTACACCCCTTGGACTTACCATTTTAAGTGACTCCTCCTGAGCTCTGGCGTTTGAGCAGGCTACGATTACCTTATCTGCACCCCGTCCTTCTGTTTCTTCTCTTATCTTTTCTATAGCGTTTTCTCTGGAAGGATTTATTAAGACATCTGGCATAACAAAATTTCTGGCAAACTCCGTCCGGGAAAAAGATGTTTCCAGTAAGATTACCTTTTTTGCTCCTTTTACTCTGGCAAGCTGGATGTGCATGCATCCAAGGGGACCTGCTCCTATTACAACCACTGTGTCTGCAAGCTTTGTTCCTGACAATTCCTGACCATTGATGGCGCAGGCAAGAGGCTCAGCAAGAGCTGCCTCTTCAAAAGAGAGATTGTCTGGTATTAAATTCACACATCCACCTTTTATGGCAATTTCTGGAACCCGCATAAATTCAGCAAAACCTCCGTCAAAGTGATAAGCAATGGCCTTAAAGTTCAAACACATACTCTGCATTCCTCTCTGGCAATAATAGCATTTACCGCAGGGAATATGGGGAGCCACTGTTACCTTTTGACCTTCTTTATAGTCCTTTACCTTTTTTCCGACCTCTACAATTTCTCCGGCAAGTTCATGTCCTGTAATACGAGGGAAAGAGATGTTTTTGTGTCCGTAATGATAAATTCTTACATCTGTTCCGCAAATGGTGCACGCCTTTATTCTTATCAAAATCTCTTTATCTGATATTTTGGGAACAGGAATATTCTCAATTTTTAACTTTTCAATATCGTAAAGCACTGCTGCCTTCACTTTTCTTCCTTTTTTGCTTAATATATACCTTAATTTTGAAAATAATCAACTCTTCCCTTGACAATGAGGGATGTTATCCTAAAATTACCCAAAGAGACACAGAGAGCAAAGATAGGGGGAAGAATATGATAAAAAAGATAACAATGCCCAAGCTGGGAGAGACAATGGAGGAGGGGGAGATAATAAAGTGGCTGAAGGAGGAAGGGGAAAAGGTGGAAAAGGGAGAGCCTCTCTTAGAAATAGCAACTGATAAGGCTAATATGGAGGTTGAGTCACCTGAGACAGGTTATCTCAGAAAGATAGTGGCAAAGGAAGGTGAGAAGGT
>DRTT01000078.1 GCA_011372105.1 Candidatus Aerophobota bacterium | reverse complement strand
TTATCATAGAAGGAGTGGCAAAGGTTGAAGATGCAAAAGAAGGGGAGATTACCTTTGCTGTCTCTGAAAAGTTTTTGAAGGCTGCAGAAAAGTCAAGAGCATCTGCGGTTATAGTTCCGGAAAATACCGGGAATTTTTCAAAACCTGTTATAAAGGTGAAAAACCCTCGCTTTGCCTTTGCAAAAGTTCTTGAAGTTTTTACCCCCTCCAGGGAAAAGTATAAGGGAATTCATCCTTCCTGTGTAATTGCAGATAAAGTTAAAATAGAAGAAGGAGTTAGCATAGGACCTTACTGTGTGGTTGAAGAAGGTGTTGAAATTGGGAAAAATGCTTACATTTCTGGATTTTGTTATCTCGGGAAAAATGTGAAAATAGGGGAGGAGACCTTTCTCTACCCTCAGGTTACCTTACTTGATGAGACGTGGGTGGGGAAAAGGGTTGTTATTCACTCAGGAGCAGTAATTGGCTCTGATGGATTTGGTTTTGTCAGAATTGAGGATAAAACTTACTATAAAATTCCCCAGATAGGAAGAGTTGTTATTGAGGATGATGTGGAAATTGGAGCCAATGTTACAGTTGATAGAGCAACAACCGGTGAGACACGCATTGGAAAAGGGACGAAGATTGACAATCTTGTGCATATTGCTCATAATGTAACAATTGGAGATAATGTCGCCATTGTGGCTCTTGTGGGTATTTCCGGAAGCTCGCAGATTGGAAGTGGTGCTATACTGGCAGGACAGGTTGGCATTACCGATCATGTATCCATAGGGGAAAATGCTATAATTGGTGCCAAGTCAGGTGTTACCAAGAATGTCCCCTCGGGTGCTTTTGTATGGGGGATTCCTGCAAGAGACCACATGATGCAAAAGAGAGTAACAGCTATGGTGCACAGGCTTCCTGAATTTTTTAAGAAAATTCAGGAGCTTGAAAAAACCTTGAAAGAGGTTAAGGATGCAGTTTCAAAAGACGATTGAAAAAAGCGTAAGTTATGAGGGGATAAGTCTTCACTTAGGAGAAAAGGTGAAGGTAACCTTAGAGCCTGCTCCTCCTGATCAGGGAATTGTTTTTGTAAGGGAGGATTTGCCCGGTTCACCCTCCATAAAGGCAAGAGCTTCAAATGTTGTGGAAAATCACAGGGGAACGACAATTGGAGAAAAAGAGGTTAAGATCATCACGGTGGAACATATTCTTGCTGCTCTTTGCGGTATGGAGATAGATAATATCACAATAAGGATGAACGGACAGGAGTTTCCTGCAGGTGATGGTAGCGCTCTTTGCTGGGTGGAACTTATAAATTCCGCCGGGATTTTATCTCAGGATAAGCCTAAGAAATTTTTTGAGGTGAAAGAACCTCTGTGGATGGAGGAGAATGGCAGACAACTTGTTGTTTTGCCCAGTGATGAATTTAAAATAACCTACGTTGTTGATTTTCCCTCAAGTCCCTTAAAGTCACAGTTTGCCGAGTTTGTGATTAACAGGGATACTTTTATAAGAGAAATTGCACCCTCGCGCACTTTTGGATTTATGAGAGAGGTGGAAGATTTAAAAAAGAGGGGTCTTATTCAGGGAGGCTCACTTGAGAACGCGGTGGTTATAGATGAGAGGGGAGTTGTAAACAGGGAAGGGTTAAGATTTCCCAACGAACCTGTAAGACATAAAATACTTGATTTAATAGGTGACCTTTATCTTGTGGGAAGACCTCTTAAAGCTCATGTCATAGCAGTAAAAGCAGGACATCTTTTCAATGTTAAATTAGCAAAAAAACTGGAGAAAATCATGGACGAGAAAAAAGAGAAAAAAAGGCAGAGTGAAAATCTTCCACTTTTCACC
The DNA here is from genome assembly GCA_011372105.1 of Candidatus Aerophobota bacterium. Next base: position 4,474 of record DRTT01000078.1, on the reverse strand, counting down.
ACAAAGGAGATAGAAAAAATACTCCCTCATCGCTACCCTTTCCTCCTTGTGGATAAGATACTTTCCATGGGAGAGAGGGAAATTGTGGGGATAAAAAATTTCACGATTAATGAGCCGTTTTTCTCAGGTCACTTCCCCGGTCATCCTGTGGTTCCAGCTGCTTTAATTGTGGAGGCTATGGCGCAGGTTGCAGGAGTTTATCTTTTAAACAAAAGTGAAAATCAAGGAAAGCTTGCCTATTTTGCAGGTATTGATAAGGCAAGATTCAGGAGACCTGTTTTTCCCGGGGATACACTTTTAACAAAGGTTAAAATTTTAACTTTAAAGAAAACATTTGGAAAAGTGGAGGCGGAAAGTTTTGTTGGAGAGGAAAAAGTTGCAGAGGCTCTTTTTATCTTCAGTCTGGTGGAAAGATAAAATACAGCAAAAAGAGGTTTCAAATGTCCTCACATGATAAGGAAAAAATTCCCTCTCATCTTGCCATTATAATGGATGGTAATGGAAGGTGGGCCAAAAAAAGAGGGCTTCCAAGAGTGGAGGGGCACAGAGTTGGAATGAAAAAGATAAAAGATATGGTGGATATCTGCAGGAAAAAAGGAGTGAAAGTTCTAACCCTATATGCTTTTTCCAAACAGAACTGGAATCGCCCCCGGAGGGAGGTTGATTTTTTGATGAGAAGGTTTGAGGACTATCTTGATAGAGAAGGCGAGAACCTGGTGAAAGAAAATATAAGATTCAGGGTTATTGGAAGAATTGAGGAGCTTCCCTTAAGCTTGAGAAAAAAAATTGAAAAAACAATGAAGATGACAGAGAAAAATGAAGGATTTTTTCTGAATCTTGCTATAAACTACGGGGGACAGGAAGAAATAGTAGATGCGGTGCGTAAACTATCAATGATGGTGAAAGAGGGTAAAATATCTCCCCAGGATATAGAAGTTGACCTTTTTAAAAAGTATCTTTATACAGAGGATTTACCCTATCCTGATCTTCTAATAAGAACAGGGGGGGAACTCAGGATAAGCAATTTCCTTCTCTTTCAGATTGCTTATACTGAGTTCTGGTTTACTCCTGTTTTCTGGCCAGATTTTAACGAGCAACATCTGGATGAGGCTCTAAGGGACTTTTCCCGGAGAGAGAGGAGATTTGGAGCAATAAAAGGAGAGTAATTTGCTCCTTAAAAGACTTCTTGTTGCTTTTGTCTTTATTCCTGTTTTTATATTTTTGATTTTTAAAGGTGGATACTTTTTTCTTGCTCTTGTGTGTGCTGTAATTGGAGTGGGTCTTTTTGAATTTTATCAGGGTGCAGCAAAATCTCAAAAGGACCCTCCATTAAAAAATTCTGTGATTTTAAGAAACATTCTACTCGGGTTGTGTATCCCGGTGGCAGTTTATTTCAAGGGTGAGGGTATTTTACCATTTGTCATAACTTTAATTATTTTTATAATTTTCTTTTCCGAGCTTTTAAGGTTTAATCCTCCTCACTCTGAGTTGAGTGTTGTCTTAAGTCTTGGTGGAATTCTTTATATAAGTTATCTTTTCAGTTACATAATAATAATTAGAGAAATTCCTCAGATGGGAGAAAGACTTGTTATAACTGTCCTTTTTGCTACCTGGATGGGAGATACAGGGGCTTTTACAGTGGGAAGTATCTTTGGAAAACATAAATTTTTCCCTGTCTACAGTTCTCAAAAATCAATAGAGGGATTTATAGGGGCTATTTTTTTCAGTCTTATTGCGATGTTTATCTCAACACTCTGGGTTCATTTTCCAATTTTGCATGTCATTGTTCTTGGTATTATTGCAGGGGTGGGGGGAGAGATGGGAGATTTTTTTGAATCTATGCTTAAAAGGGGACTTGGAATAAAGGACTTTGGCAGAATTTTACCCGGTCACGGAGGAGTGCTTGACAGGTTTGACAGTTTATTTTTTACTGTGCCCTGTTTTTTTTATTACATTAAATATATTGTAGGACAGGTTGCAGGATGACTTTAATTTTAGTTGTTTTTATTTTTCTCATATTGATTTTTCCTCACGAGCTGGGACATTTTCTTGCAGCAAAGGCATCAGGGATGCGTGTTGAGAGGTTTTCTATTGGATTTGGACCTAAAATATGGGGTGTAAAGAGAAAAGAAACAGAGTATGTTATCTCTCTTTTCCCCATAGGAGGATACGTTAAAATAGCTGGCATGGCACCGGGTGAGGAAAATGTAAAGGATGGGTTTTACTCAAAGCCTTTAAGCAGGAAAATAGCTGTTGTTATTTCCGGTTCTTTGATGAATTTTATCGTTAGCATTCTTCTTTTTTCCCTTATTTTTATGATAGGATTTGAGGTTGTTGATTTTGAAAGACCTGTAGTTGGAAGTGTAATTAAGGGTTCTCCCGCAGAGGAAGTTGGGATTAAACCCGGAGATAAGATTGTAAGTATAAATGGGGTAAAGATTGAAAAGTGGCAGGATATAGCAAAATTCGTTCAGAAGGAAGAAGAGCTTGAGATATCAGTTTTAAGGAAGAATTCTGTTTTATCTTTTAAGATTCAACCAAGATACTATCCTGAATACAAGAGAAAACTCATAGGTATCTCCCCTTCCACCAGGTTTGTAAGGTACAATCCTCTGACCTCTATTGGGCTTGGAGCAGAAAGAGTTGTATTTATGGTGGGATTTATATTTAAGGCTCTCGTGGGTATGCTAACAGGTGCACTTCCAGCCCAGTTTACAGGACCTGTGGGAATAGTAGAGTATGCAGGGGAAGCCTCAAGATTAGGAGTTGTGCCTTTTATATCCCTTATAGCTGTTTTAGGGGTGAATCTCGGACTTTTTAACCTTTTTCCCATTCCCGCTCTTGATGGAGGAAGGCTTCTTTTTCTTCTGGTGGAGGCTTTCAGGAAAAAGCCTGTGAGAGTTGAATTTCAGGAGTTTGTTCATTACATAGGCTTTTTAATCTTAATTTTACTTATGTTTCTTGTGACCTATCAGGATATTTTGAGGCTTTTAAGATGAAGAAAATTTTGGTTTCCGGAAATGAGGCTCTGGCAGAGGGAGCAATAAGGGCAGGGTGCAGGTGCTATTTTGGCTATCCCATAACTCCTCAATCAGAGGTTCCTGCTTACATGTCAGAGAGGCTGGAGGAGGTGGGGGGTGTATTTTTGCAGGCAGAGTCAGAGCTTAGCGCTATAAATATGGTTTATGGAGCAGCTGCAGCAGGTGTGAGAGTTATGACCTCCTCCTCAAGTCCGGGGATAAGTCTCATGCAGGAGGGTATATCTTACCTTGTGGGTGCTCAACTTCCCTGCCTTGTGGTGAATGTAATGAGAGGAGGGCCTGGATTGGGGAATATTGCTCCTGCGCAGGGAGACTACTTCCAGGCTACCAAGGGAGGAGGGCATGGAGATTACAGGATGGTTGTTCTTGCTCCTTCATCGGTTCAGGAGATGGCAGATTTTCCTTTTGTTGCCTTTGATATAGCAGATAAATATCGCAACCCCGTTATAATTCTTGCCGATGCTGTACTTGCTCAGATGAGGGAAGGAATTATTTTTAAAGAATTTCAGAGGGAGTTTAAACCAAAGCCCTGGGCAGTCACAGGAGCAAGAGGAAGACCTCCCAATGTGATACATTCTCTTTTTTTAAAAGAAGGAGAACTTGAGCGTCACAATATAATTTTGCAGAAAAAATTTAAAAAGATGGAGGAAAGTGAGCTAAGATATGATATATTTGGAGATACAGATCCCCAAATGCTCCTTGTTGCTTACGGAAGCATGTTCAGGGTATGTATGTGGGTTCTGGAAAGGCTTAGGGAGAAGGGAATATCCTGCTGTCTGCTTCGCCCTGTAACTTTGTGGCCCTTCCCTTATAAAATTTTAAGAGATTTCGCAGAAAAAGTGGATTTTATTTTTGTGGTGGAGATGAGTGCGGGACAGATGCTGGAAGATGTGAAGCTTGGGTGCGAGGGAAAGTGTCCTGTTTACTTTTATGGAAGAATGGGAGGGGGTATTCCTGAGCCTGAAGAAGTTTTAGAAAAAATTGTGGAGGTTTTAAGTTGAAAATAAAGGGAAAAGTTATAAAATATGGTGACAATATAAACACGGATGAAATTATACCGGCAATTTATCTTGTCACCTCAGATCCTGAAGAGCTTGGCAAACACTGTATGGAAGGTATAGATAAGGAATTTGTGAGAAAGGTTAAACAGTTTCCCATTGTTGTTGCAGGGAAAAACTTTGGGTGTGGCTCTTCGCGTGAGCATGCGCCTCTTGCTTTAAAGGGAGCAGGAGTAAAGTGTGTTGTGGCTTTTTCTTTTGCCCGAATATTTTTTCGCAATGCTATAAATGTGGGTCTTCCCATAGTTGAAAGTAAAAGTTGTGTTGAAGGATGCCAGGATGGTGACCTGCTGGAAATAGATACAGATACTGGAGTTATAAAGAATATTACAAAAAACCAAACTTTTTCCATATCCCCCTATCCAGAATTTATAC
>DRTT01000150.1 GCA_011372105.1 Candidatus Aerophobota bacterium | reverse complement strand
GCATTAAATTACCCCGTATTTTCCTTGAGGCAGATGTTGTGATTAACATGCCTGTAATGAAGACTCATGATGTTTTTCCAGCAACTCTTGGGATTAAAAATATGAAAGGTATAATTAGAGAAGAGGATAAAAAGAGATTTCACAGATGGGGACTTTCTCAGGCAATAGTTGACCTGAATAAAGTAGCTCTTCCTGATTTAACCATAATAGATGGAACAGTGGGAATGGAGGGACTTGGTCCAACTCATGGAGAGCCTGTTAATCTTGGGGTGATAATTGTATCAAGAGATGTAGTGGCTGCAGATAGTGTAGCAAGTACCGTAATGGGGATTGATCCTATGGAAATTGAATATGTCAAACTGGCAGAAAAAGAAGGTCTTGGTTGTGCGGATTTATCTAAAATAGAGATTGTGGGGGAGAGGCTTGAGAGTATAATAAGACCTTTTAAGAGAATTAAGCTTGATTTCAAAAAATATGAGGAAAAAGGGGTGTTTATTCTTGAAAGAGGTGCCTGTAGTGGATGTCGACACAATATGGAATCTATTATAAGCAATCTTGAAAGAGAGGGGAAGCTTGGGTATTTAAAGGGTTTCCACATAGTATTTGGTCAGCTTACCAGGATGCCTGAAAAGGTAAGAGGGAAACTTGTCTTTATAGGTCTTTGCACAAGGAAATTTAAGAATAAAGGATATTACATCCCCGGATGCCCCCCTCACCCGGAAGATATATTAAGTGAGTTTGAAAGGATAAAATCTTCCCTTTAAAAATTCACAGATTTTTCATCAAGCCAAAATTTTTAAAGTGAAATCTCATCATACTCTTTCTGATCATAAGAGTCTTTAAAATTTGACTTATTCAATAACGAGGTGTAGAATGGGTGAGGCGTGCGGGAGCAGTTGTTTCGTAAAAAATTAGCTTCAGAAGTAAAAGGAGAAAAAGATGGATAAAAAGGTTTTGTATAAGATAAGTTACGGGTTATATGTTATAAGCTCAAAAAGTAATGGGAAATTTAATGGGCAAATTGCTAATACTCTCTTCCAGATAACCTCAGAACCTCCCACAGTTGCTGTAAGCATAAATAAGAGTAATCTAACCCATGAGTTTATAAAAGAGAGCAGGCTCTTCGGGGCATCCATTCTTTCAAACAAAACTCCTCTTAAGTTCATTGGTCTTTTTGGGTTCAAGTCTGGAAGAGATGTAGATAAGTTCGCAGATGTTGGCTACGAAATTGGGGTAAAAGGTATCCCTATTGTTACAGAGAACAGTATAGGTTATATTGAAGTTGAAGTTAAAAAAAGTCTTGATGTTGCAACTCACACTATTTTTGCCGGTGAGGTTGTGGGAGGTGAGATTCTTAAAGAAGATGAACCACTCACCTATGCTTACTACCATGAGATAAAAAGAGGAGTAACGCCAAAGGCAGCACCGACTTACATAGGAGAGAAAAAAGAGGAAAAAGTGCAAAAGTACAGGTGTACTGTTTGTGGCTATATCTATGACCCTGAGAAAGGTGACCCAGAATCAGGTATAAAACCAGGGACATCTTTTGAAAAATTACCAGATGACTGGGTCTGTCCTATTTGTGGGGCAGGAAAGGATATGTTTGAAGAGTTTTAGTAAAAGGAGGTAAAAGATGTCAAATATTTTTTCTCCAAGTGAGGTAATTCAGCTGGGTATACAGATAGAGAAAAATGGGAGAGATTTTTACCTTGGAGTGGCAAAGTTAGCAAAATCGGAGAAAATAAGGAAGGTTTTAAACTATCTTGCAGAAGAGGAGGAAAAGCACATAAAGGTATTTAATGATATTCTCTCGGGTATTGAAAAGTATGAACCACAGGAAGCCTATCCAGATGAGTATTTTGCTTATCTTCGAGCTCTGTCAGATGGGTACGTGTTTACAAAGAAGAAAAAAGGTGAAGAAATTGCAGCAAAGGTTAAAGATGAAAAGGAAGCAGTTGAGGTGGGGATAAATGCAGAGAAAGATTCCATTTTGTTTTATGAGGAGATGAAAAAATTTATTTTGAAGGATACCTATGGGACAATAGATAAGTTAATAGAAGAGGAAAAAAAGCACTTGAGCAAGCTCTATGAGCTGAAAAAAAGTTTTTAATTGTCAGGATGAGGAGGTAAAAAATGAAAAGTTTGAAAGGAACGAAAACAGAGAAAAATTTGCTTACAGCTTTTGCTGGAGAATCGCAGGCAAGAAATAGATATACATTTTTTGCCTCACGAGCCAGAAAAGAGGGTTATGAGCAAATAGCAGGTGTATTTCTTGAGACTGCTGATAATGAGAAGGAACATGCTGAGAGATTTTTTAAATTTTTAGAGGGTGGGGAAGTAGAAATCAAAGCCTCTTTTCCTGCAGGAGTAATTGGGAGTACAAGAGAAAATCTTAAAGCGGCGGCTTCCGGTGAGAACTATGAGCACACAAAGATGTATCCTGAATTTGCCAGAATAGCAGAAGAGGAGGGATTTTTGGAGATAGCATCTGTTTTTAAAGCAGTAGCTGTTGCTGAAAAGCAGCATGAAAAAAGGTATCTTTCTCTTCTTGAGAATATTGAAAAAGATAGAGTTTTTAAGAGAGAAGAGGTTGTAAAGTGGAGGTGCAGGAACTGCGGGTATATTCACGAAGGAAAGGAAGTGCCGGAAGAATGTCCATCCTGTGCTCATCCAAGAGCTTATTTTGAGCTTTTGTGTGAGAATTATTAGAATAGATATATAAGGATAGCAAGCTTTTATGCTATAATATTTATAATATTAAGGTAAATCTTAAGAAGAAAGGATTTATCTTCCCTGCGTATGATGGCTATAGATAAAAGGGAAAATCTAAAAGCTAAAAGTTTTAAAGAACTTAAGCTACTTTTTAAAGAGAAAAAAGAACCTACCTACAGAGCAGGACAGCTTTTTGTCTGGATGTGGAAAAAAGGTGTAAGCGATATATCCTCTTATACTAATTTTTCCAAAAAATTAAGAGAGTATCTTAATACTCATTTCTATGTGGGGAGTCTTGAGCTTTGTGACTATTTGGTTTCCCGGGATGGTTCTGTAAAGTATATCTTTAAGAGAGAGACAGGTGAAAAAATAGAATCAGTATTTATACCTTTTGAAGATAGAAGAACGGTTTGTGTTTCCACGCAAGTTGGGTGTTCTTTAAAATGTTCTTTCTGTGCCACGGGAAAAATGGGATTTAGAGGTGATCTTTTTGGGTGGGAAATAGTCGATCAGGTTTTACAAATAGCAAAACATCAAAATGTGCGAGTTACCAATGTGGTATTTATGGGGATGGGGGAACCTTTTTTAAACTGGGAAAATGTGAAAAGGGCCATTTTCATTCTTAACAGCAACTTCGGGATAAATATTGGCTCTCGCAGAATAACCATTTCAACTGCAGGAATAATACCAGGTATTTATTCTCTTGCAGATTTTCCTCTGCAGGTAAGACTTGCTATATCCTTAAATAGTGCCCTGCAGGAAAAAAGAGAGAGAATTATGCCTGTTGCAAAAAAATATCCTCTTGGGGAGTTGAAAAAAGCGATAGAATTTTACTACGAGAAAACGCATCGCCTGATAACCCTTGAATATGTCTTAATAGGTGGTTTTAATACAGGAAGGGAAGATTTTTTGGCTTTAAAGGATTTTTGTAAGAGATTAAAAGTAAAGTTAAATCTTATCCCTCTAAATCCTACCGGAAATACATCCTTTTCTACTCCTTCAGAAGAGGAGATTTATCGCTTCTACAATCTGTGCCTCTCTCTTCCTCTTACTGTGACAATTAGAGAGAGCAGAGGAAAAGATGTAAAGGGAGCCTGTGGACAGTTAGCAGGTGCTCTGCTCTGATGAGTTTTTTTCTGAGCGTATAGGTGCAGGGGTAAAGCTTTGATAGTTTTTATGCCAGCTTTCTCCACCATCTTCGAGTTCTATATTAGCAAAACTTTCAAATTTTTTGTGAGAGAACCAGGGAGTAGCGTTTTCAGATACCTTTAAAAGTTTTTTGAAGTTCTCAACTCCGCTTGTCATGAGCCATTCTTCCATTTTATCCACATCAGGATAAAAGCTTATTGCTCCTTGCCACCCTGGCGAGCATTTTTCTTAAAGTATCTCTTGCCCCCACCCCCATCATTAATGAATTTACCTTCCTCTGTTGCAATTTTTTTAAATCCCCGAAGCTTCCCGCCTGAGATTGTTGTTTTTTTCATTTTTTGCTTCCCGGTTTTTTATCTATTTTATGACAATATTATGTCAAACAAGATTTTGTGTCAAAAGGTTTTTTTGAAAATTACCCCCTATTTTGACATTTCCCGGGAAGAATTTAATATACCAAAAGAAAAAATATTTTTATCAGGAGGTATAGAGAATGGAGGTTTTATGGGAGAGTATCCCGGTATTCACTGAGGAGTATTTAAAAATTGTGGATATAACTGATAAAGTTCAAAAAATTGTGGAAGAGAAACATGTTTCTGAAGGAAGTGTTTTAATCTACAATCCCCACGTCACATCAGCTATTACCATAAATGAACCAGATCTTGAGCTGTGGGATGATCTTTTACACGCTTATAAAAGACTTGTCCCTTTGGAAGCAGGTTACAAGCATAATGCAAAGTACAGAGGAATGAAGGGAGAGGAAAACGCTCATGCTCATATCCTTAATACATTTATAGGACAGTCGGTCGTTATTCCTATAAAGGAGAAGAGACTTTTGCTTGGTACCTGGCAAGCTGTGCTTTACATTGAGCTTGATGGAGGCAAAAGAAGAAATCTTATTGTGCAGATAACAAAATTCAAGTGAATTATTTGTGTTCCCCTATTTTATAAAGATAAATCTGGTGGGACTCATCAATTTCGGATATTCTCCACCCGGGAAAAACCCAGTAATAGGAGATTATGCGAGTTCCTGGACGAAGCTCCTTCTGGAATTTTTCTTTAAGTTTTTCATTTACCTCGCGGGAAAGAAAAACTGTTATTACTGTGGCTTTTTCCAAGTTAATATTGAAGAAATTTCCCCAGATAACTTTTGCTTTTTTCCCTGCTTTCGTAATTTTTATCCTTATTAGAGAAAATAAAAAACGCAGGGGATCTGCCTCTATTCCTACTGCTTTTGCGCCAAACTCAGAAGTTGCCATTTTTATTATTCTTCCATCTCCACAGCCAAGGTCGTATAGCAAGTCATCACTTTTTACCTTGGCCATTTGTAACATTTTTCTAACAGTTTTCAAGGGTGTAGGGCTCCATCCTGCTCCAATAAAAAGCTCTGGCCAGTATATCCAAACTCCAAAACCTATAATAGTTCCAAGGATTAGTATTAGAGCAATCATTTTATTGCTTTACCCCCAACTCCTTTATTATTTCTTCTATGGAAGATTTCGTTGTGAATTTTACCTGGACTTCCGCATCTTTAAATACATACTCAGGGCCTCTGCCGTGAAATTTATTTTTCACCACCACAACATCCACATTATTTTTTACCAGAAGTTCTGCTACCATTATCCCCTTTCCTTTTTCCTCCAGTAAAAAGGGGTTGATAATGGTATCTTTTTTAACAAGATGTTTGCTATCTGTTTTTACTTTTAAGATAAGAAAAGAGGGAGCATCACCGAAGTGCTCACTTATCGTGTTATTACTCATCTCATAGGGTATGGCTATATTTATAAATTCTTTCTTGATAGGCTCATAGTGAATTAAGATGTGGTCAACATGTGGAATGCTTTTTTTTATCCTTTTCTCCAATTTCTTGCTTATATTATGTGCCTTTTCAAGTTCCTTTACTTTTAAGATTATCTCTGCCTCTATAAATTTATATCTACCGGAGTTTCTGCCAGTGAGTGATTTTACCCTTTGTACTCTGGGCTCTTCAAGAATAATACTTTTTACTTTATCAAGGGTTTCAAAATCAACTGATGCGTCCAGTAATACCCTTATAGCATTTACAAAAAGCGTTCCACCTGCCTTGAATACAAAGATTGATACTACAATAGAAGCTATTTTATCAAAATGTAAGTTCAAAAAATTTCCCAAAACACTTCCCAGGATAACAAAGATTGCATAAAGGTCTGTCTTATATTCTTCGGCATCTGCAGCTATAGAAGGAGACTGGGTTATCCTTGCTACCTTCTTTTCATACCTCATAAATCCGTAAATGATCGCTATAATAGAGAAAATGCCTATCATAACAGGGTATGTAGTTTTTACTGTGGTAGTGTTTTCACTTTTTATTGCCGATAAGACAATTTTATATCCGGCAAATAATATTAGAAGAGAGCTAATAAAGGCAATCAAATTTTCCACTTTATAAAGCCCATAAGGGAAACTTTTGCTTTTGCGTTTGGATATTCTAAGGCCTATAAGCATTGC
>DRTT01000006.1 GCA_011372105.1 Candidatus Aerophobota bacterium | reverse complement strand
GCAGGGTAAAAAGCCACTGCAAAGCAAGGTGAAAGCCTGCTTTGTGGGAAGGGGTGGAGAGTAGGAAGCCTTCCTTTAAATAAGGAAGGAAGTGCCGGGAGCCAGAATACCTGCCTGCAGAATATTGCCCCCTCTTCTTCGCGAGGTGAGAAGGGTGGGTTTTATCTCAAGAAATAAGACCCTGGCCTTCAGAAGAAGAGGGCCAGGGTTTTTTATTTGGGTTTTTAAAAATTTTCAGGAGATATGCTATATGTTTGCTTTAAGTAAAAGTAAATTAAAAATTCTTCTTTGTTGGGGATTGCTGAATTTGATTGTTTTTTCAGGGATAAGTGTAAAAGCTGAGGAGTTTCCCGAAAGACTTGTGGATGATTTCGGAGAGGTGGTGAGGATAGATAAAAAACCTGAGAGGATAATATCTCTATCTCCTGCAAATACGGAGATTCTTTTTGCTATAGGAGCAGGAGATAAGGTTGTGGGAATTACAAGCTACTGCAATTATCCTCCTTGCGTGGAAAAAATTGATAGAATAGGAGGCTTTACCACTCCAAATATTGAAGCGATTGTTGCAAAAGAGCCTGATCTTGTTATTGCATCCTACGGTAACGGAGAAGAAAACATAAAAAAGCTGAAAGAACTCGGGATAACGGTTTTGTCACTTCGTGCAAGGTCTCTGGAAGATGTGCTAAAAGATATACTGCTTGTTGGCAAAGCTACAGGATACACCAGCCAGGCAGAGGAACTTGCAGGAAACCTTAAAATAAGAATAGAAGCCGTTAAAAAAAAGGCTGAAAGAATACCAGATGATAAAAAGCCTCGTATCCTTTACCTTGTCTGGTATCCAGAACTGTGGGTGGCAGGAAAGGGAACTTTTGCTGATGGTCTTATTAAAATAGCAGGAGGAAAAAATGTGGCCTCGGATCTTGATGGATGGAAGATAATGAGCAAGGAAGCTTTCATAAGAAAAGATCCTCAGATTATACTTTGCTCAGGGATGGGTAAAAACTCCTTTTTTCTAAAAGAAAAAATTTGCCGGGATCCTGATCTTAAAATAGTTTCAGCTCTAAAAGATAACCAGGTCTTTACCATATATTCGGATATAGTAGAACGTCCTGGACCAAGAGTTGTGGATGGTCTTGAAAAGATAAGCTTTTATATTCAAAATTGGTGGCAGAATAGAAAAGGTAAAAATGGAAAAAATTAAGCAGATCGCAAAGGATATATTACCTCTTTCGGAGAAATTTCTTGTAAAAGCTCAAAAGAGGCTGGACAATCTCACAAAACCAAAGGGAAGTCTGGGAAGACTTGAGGAGCTTGCAAAAAAAGTGGTAGCTATTAGCCAGAACATGGAGCCCTCTTTGAAAAGAAAGGTTATATTTGTTTTTGCTGCCGACCATGGAGTAGCAGAGGAAGGGGTCTCCTCTTATCCTCAAGATGTAACCTATCAGATGGTTTATAATTTTCTCCGAGGAAAAGCTGCAATAAATGTTCTTGCAGGATGTGTTGGAGCAGAAGTTCTGGTGGTTGATATGGGAGTTGCAAGGGATATAAGTCCTCATCCTCGTCTTAAAATGAAAAAAATAGGTTACGGGACAAAGGATATAGTCAGAACACAGGCTATGACAAGGAAGGAGGCAATTTGCTCTGTTGAGACAGGAATTGATGTTTTTGAAGAAGAGCACAGAAAAAATAGGATAGACATTGTTGGAGTGGGAGATATGGGCATTGCCAATACCACCCCGAGCAGTGCCATTATAGCTTCTATAACAGGAGAGGATCCCGGGAAAATAACAGGAAGGGGAACAGGGATAGACGACAAAATATGGCAAAAGAAAGTGAATACAGTTAAAAATGCACTAAAGACAAACCGACCTGATCCCGGTGATTCTGTGGATGTTCTTGCTAAGGTGGGAGGCTATGAGATAGGAGGAATTGCAGGCTGTATCCTGGCAGCAGCAAAAAACAGGATACCCATAGTAATAGATGGTTTCATATCAACAGCAGCAGCTTTAATAGCAGCAGGTATTTGTCCTTCTGTTAAGGATTATTTAATTGCTTCTCATCTTTCTGCAGAAAAAGGTCATAAAGTAGCACTTAAAAAACTTGGTCTTGTTCCTCTTTTTGATTTGGAGCTTAGATTGGGAGAGGGAACAGGAGCCTGTCTTGCTATAGGTCTTGTAGACGCGAGTATCAAGATTTTTACTCAAATGGCAACTTTTGAAGAGGCGGGAGTTTCAAGGAAGGTAAGATAATGGAAGAGAACTTCTTAATTGGAAGTTTGAGAGAAAATTTAAAAAAGGCTGTTGAGAAAAATAAGGTTGAAGGTCTTCTTTTCTCCGGTGGAATTGATTCAAGTATTCTTGCCTTTCTTTGCCCGACTGCTGAGGCAATCACAGTTTGCCTTGAACACTCCGGAGAAGATTTAAATTATGCAAAAAGGCTTGCCTCATATCTTAATATAAAACATCACTGTTTTTTGATAAGCGTGGAGGAAGCTCTCAATGCTATACCCCGAGTTATAGGAATTCTCAAAACATTTGATCCGGCAATTCCCAATGATATAACAGTTTATTTTGGATTAAAGTTTGCAAAAGAAAAAGGTATGAGAAGTGTGATGACAGGTGATGGCAGTGATGAGCTTTTTGCAGGTTACAGCTATATGCAGAGTATAAGAGACCTTGATGGGTACATTAGAAAAATCAGCCCCTCTCTTTTCTTTACCTCCAATGTTTTTTCTAATTTCTTTAAGATAGATATAATTCAGCCCTACCTTCAGAGAGAATTTGTAAATTTTTCTCTTGGAATTCCTGTAGAATTTAAGATAAGAGAAGATAAAGGAAAATTGGTGGGCAAATGGATTTTGAGAAAGGCTTTTGAAAATTTTTTACCGGAAGATATTATCTGGCAGAACAAAAGACCACTTGAGCAGGGTTCTGGAACTGTGAAATTAAGGAAAATTATAAATTCAAAAATTAGCGATGATGAGTTTGATAAGGCAAAAAAGGATTTGCCTGTCAGGTTTATAAATAAAGAACACTTTTACTACTACAAAATCTACAGAGAAAAAATAGGAGAAATACCTTCTCCTCTTCCAGATGAGGACGTTTGCCCGGGGTGCGGAGCAGGAATTAAGAAAGGAAGTTTTCACTGTAGAGTTTGTGGATGGGCAAAGAAACTTTTCTAAGAAAATCAAAGGGAGTTCAATGACAGCTCGCAATACAGTTTTTAGTTTTCTTGGTGTGGCTTTAGTAGTTGTTTTTCTCCTTGGTTTATCAGTTGGTTCTGTTAATATTCCTCTATCGGTTGTCTTGAAGGGTATAACAAAGGGATTTCCTTTTTTTAGAAGTTTTACAGGAGGTGAAGTTAAGGAGGGATATCTTGTGATTCTTTTTAATCTTCGTCTTCCTCGCGTTCTTTTGTGTGTGCTGGTAGGGGCAGGTCTTGCCTGTGCAGGGTGCTGTATGCAAGGACTTTTTCGAAATCCAATGGCAAGCCCTTATGTTATAGGAATATCCTCCGGTGCATCTTTTGGAGCAGCACTTGCTCTTTTGATTTTGCCCGGAATTTTCTCTTTACCTTTTGCTGCTTTTGTATCTGGAGTTGGAACGGCCTTTCTTGTTTACAGGATATCTCAGGTTAAGGGAAAAATTCCCATAGAAAGACTTCTTTTATCAGGAATTGCTGTCGGTTTCTTTTTTTCTGCTGTCACCTCCTTTTTAATGTATATCGCTGCACAAGATATGCATAGGCTTTTTTTCTGGATTATGGGAGGATTCTGGGCAAGCAGCTGGATTAGGCTTTTTGTGGCTATTCCTTTTATTGGATTTGGTATTCCCGGAATTTTCTTTTTTTCCAGGGATCTTAACATTATGCAGCTTGGAGAAGAATCTGCTATAACTCTTGGAGTGGAAGTTGAGCTTGTGAAGGGAGTACTACTTGTTTTATCCTCTTTAATTGTTGCAGCCTGTGTCTCTGTGAGTGGTGTTATAGGGTTTGTGGGACTTATAATACCTCATCTGACAAGACTTTTTGTGGGACCTGATCATAGAGTACTTATTCCAGCAAGTTCTCTTGTTGGTGGTATATTTTTGGCAGGATGTGATATTCTTGCAAGAACTGTAGTTTCCCCTGCAGAGCTTCCTGTGGGAATAATAACTTCCTGTTTTGGTGCCCCTTTTTTTATATACCTTTTAACCAGGAGAAGATGGTGAGGCTTTTGCTTGAGGTTAGAAATCTTTCGTATTTTATTGAGAGGAAAAGAATTTTGGAGGATATAAATTTTAAGCTTTTTCCCGGCGAGGTTTTGGGAATTGTGGGTCCAAACGGTGCCGGAAAGACCACTTTGCTCAAGCTTATAAGTGGTATTCTTCAGCCATCAGAGGGTAAGGTGTTGGTGGAAGGGAAAAGCATCAAAAAATTTAATCGCCGAGAAATATCAAAAAAAATAGCCATGGTTCCTCAAAATACCTATACAAGTTTTCCTTTTACCGCATTTGATGTTGTTCTTATGGGAAGGCATCCCCATGTTGGAAGATTCAAACGGGAAACAGAAAAAGATTTAAATAAGGTAAAAGAATGTATGCTTCTTGCAGGAATCTGGCACTTGAGGGATAAAAAAATAACCGAGATAAGCGGAGGAGAGCTTCAGAAGGTTTTTATAGCTCAGGCTATATCTCAGGAAACACCCATTTTACTTTTGGACGAGCCCACTTCTCATCTTGATATAAACAGTCAACTTGAGATTATGGAAATTGTTGCAGAGCTTAATAAGAAAAAGAGAAAAAGTGTTGTTCTGGTATCTCATGATCTCAATCTTGCCGCAAGGTATTCTGGGAGGATGATTCTTCTCAAAGAAGGAAAAGTATTTGCGCAGGGTAAAGTGGAGGAGGTTTTAACCTCGGAGAACATAAAAAGAGTTTATCATTTAAATGCCCTTGTTAGAAAACATCCTGTGACAGGTTCCATTTATACCTTGCCTGTTTCTTTCAGGGTAAATAGCAAAGACAAAGATGAGGCCAGAAGAAAGAGAAAAGTTCATCTCATTGGGGGAGGGGGAAGTGCAAGTAGAATGATAAAGGAACTTTGTGATGGAGGATATGATGTTTCTTTGGGTGTGGTAAACGTTTTTGATGCTGATTTTGAAACTGCAAAACTGTTTGAAGTTCCCTGTGTTGTGGAGGCTCCTTTTTCTCCCATCACTTCTGAGTCTTATGAAAAAAATATTAGATTTATTCGTGAATCAGAGCTTGTTATTTTGTGCAACGTTCCTTTTGGAGAGGGCAATCTTTTGAACCTTGAGGCAGCACTTGAAGCTCTTGGGATGGGTGTTGAAGTTCTGGTCCAGAATAAGGTTCCTGTTGAGAAAAGAGATTATACAGGTGGTAAGGCAAAAAAGATTTTTGAAAAGCTGCTTGACAAAGGAGCACATCTTGTGGAAGATGAGAGGGAGGTTACGAGATTTGTAGAGGAATTTTTTAAAAGTAGGGTGAGACAAGAGGTGAGACGATGAAAGAGTGGAAAAAGAGGCTTCTTTCAAATAAGGTTTTGGTGTTGGATGGAGCTTGGGGGACGGAGATGATTAAAAGAGGTCTTTTACCAGGGAAGTGCCCTGAATTGTGGAATCTTCAAAGACCTGAGGATGTTAGGGCAATTGCTAAAAGTTACAGGGAAGCTGGGGCAGACATCATTCTGACCAATACATTTGGAGCTAACCGCTTTAAATTGAAAAGAGCAGGTATTTTTTCGCCATCAAAGGTTAAAGAGATAAATAAAAGAGGTGTTGAACTGTCAAAAGAGGTGGCAGGAGACTGTCTTGTTTTTGCCTCAGTTGGTCCAACAGGAGAATTCCTTGAACCTCTGGGTGAAGTTACAGAGAGTGAGATGATTTCCTGTTTTTCAGAGCAGGTTGAGGCTTTTGTTGAAGGTGGTGCAGATGGAGTGATTATTGAAACAATGGTGGATATTAACGAAGCGAGGTGTGCTTTAAAAGCTGTCCTGGAAAATTCAAGACTTCCTGTTGCAGTTTCCATGACCTTTACCAGAGGAAAGACAGGATATGCTACAATAATGGGAATAACACCTGATAAAGCAGCTTGTGAACTTGATAAGGCGGGAGCAGACATCGTAGGTGCAAACTGTAGTTTTGGAATAGAGGATATGGTGAGGGTAGCAGGTATCATGCGACCTGTTACAGATCTTCCTCTCTGGATAAAGCCAAATGCAGGAATCCCTGAACTGAAAGAAGACAGGACCATTTATCCTGATTCTCCAGAATATATGGCAAGTTTTGTTCCTCAGCTTATAAAAGAGGGAGTCAGTATGATTGGGGGATGCTGTGGGACAACCCCTGAGCACATTCGT
>DRTT01000136.1 GCA_011372105.1 Candidatus Aerophobota bacterium | reverse complement strand
CCTGGAGAATAAAATGAGTTTACCAGAATATAGCCCGGAGGAAGTAGAAAAGAAATGGCAAGAGCGCTGGGAGAGGGAGAAAACCTTTTCCTCTTCTGTTGATAACAGGAAAAAGTATTACATACTGGAGATGTTTCCTTACACCTCGGGTAGCATTCATATAGGACATGTCCGCAACTATACCATAGGAGATGTTGTAGCTCATTTTAAAAGGATGAAAGGTTACAATGTCCTGCACCCTATCGGGTTTGATGCCTTTGGTCTTCCTGCGGAAAATGCAGCAATTGAAAAAGGAGTGCATCCTAAAAAGTGGACCTACGCTAATATAGACAATTTGCGACGGCAATTGAAAAGGCTTGGGTTTTCTTATGATTGGGAAAGAGAAGTTATAACCTGTGACAGAAATTATTACCGTTGGAATCAGTGGTTTTTTATAAAATTTTATGAAAAAGGACTTGTCTACCAGAAAAAGGCACCTGCCAACTGGTGTCCTGCCTGCTCCACAGTTCTTGCCAACGAGCAGGTAATAGAGGGGAAATGCTACAGGTGTGAGACACCCATTATCCAGAAGAACCTGAATCAGTGGTTTCTTAAAATTACAGAGTATGCAGATGAGCTTTTGGAAGAGATAGAGAAAATGGACTGGCCTTCCACAGTGAAGAAGATGCAGGTTAACTGGATAGGTAAAAGCAAAGGTATGCAGATAGATTTTGAAATTGCTGAAAGTGGAGAGAAAATATCTGTTTACACCACACGCCCTGATACTATTTTTGGTGCGACTTACCTTGTTCTTTCTCCTTTTCACCCTCTCTCAGAGAAACTGGCAGAGAGAGATCCCTTGCTTAAGAGCGAGATTGAGCTTATGCGTAAAGAACAGCTTATTAAGGGAGAGGTGGAAAAAAGGGGTGTTTTTGCTGGAATATGGGCTGTTAATCCTGTTAATAGAGAGAAAATTCCTGTGTGGATAGCAAACTATGTTTTGATGGAATACGGGACAGGAGCCATAATGGCTGTTCCTGCTCATGACACGAGGGATTTTGAGTTTGCCCTCAAGTATAACCTGCCCATTAGGGTGGTAGTGCTACCTCCGGGAGAAAAGAATCCCGATGTTGTTTTAAAGGAGGCTTATACAGGCGAGGGGATAATGGTTAATTCCGGGCAGTTTAATGGAATGCCAAGTGAAAAGGCAAGAGAGAAAATGAGCCAGTGGATGGTTTATCAAAAGATTGGTATTCCCAAAGTTCATTACAAGCTGAGAGACTGGTGTATTTCCCGCCAAAGATACTGGGGAACCCCTATCCCTGTTATTTACTGTGAAAGATGCGGAGTTGTCACTGTGCCAGAAAAAGATCTTCCGGTTGAGCTTCCTTTTGATGTGGAGATTACAGGAAAGGGAGGATCTCCTCTTGCAAAAGTTGAGTCTTTTGTTGAGTGCACCTGTCCTGAATGTGGAGGAAGAGCAAGAAGAGAGACAGATACCATGGATACATTTGTTGATTCCTCCTGGTATTTTTTAAGATATACAGGTAAAGGTAAGGATGACCTCCCCTTTGACAGAGAGGAGGCAAGTTACTGGATGCCTGTGGACCAGTACATAGGTGGAATAGAACATGCGATTTTGCATCTTCTCTACTCTCGCTTTTTCACCAAGGCTCTGAGAGATATCGGTCTTTTAGATATAGGTGAGCCTTTCACAAGACTTCTAACTCAGGGGATGGTTATAAAAGATGGAGCTAAGATGTCAAAGTCCAAAGGTAATGTGGTTGATCCGGAAATGATAATAAAAGAGTATGGAGCAGATACCTTGAGGGGGTTTATTCTCTTTGCTGCACCTCCTGAAGTGGACCTTGAGTGGAAGCAGGAAGGACTTGAAGGTGTCAATAGATTCTTAAAGAGGGTGTGGAGACTTATTCTGGAAAATGGTGCGAAGTGGAAAGAAAAGCTGGAAGAGATTTATAAGGAAAGAGAGGATGATAAAGATAATGAAAACGAACTTAAAGTGATGGTTAACAAGACCATAGAAAAGGTGACCCAGGATATTGAGCAGCGTTTTCGGTTTAATACCGCTCTTGCCTCTCTTATGGAATTTGTTAATTATCTTTACGCCTATCCTGATAAGAGAAGTTCTGTTTTCAAAGAGTCTCTCCAGGTTTTAATTTTACTTCTTTACCCTTTCACACCTCACATTGCTCAGGAACTTGCAGATAGGATGGGTTGTAAAAAGGAGCTTTTTTCGTGTGAGTGGCCCACGTTCAAGAGGTCGCTTTTAAGGTCTGATAAAATAACCCTGGTTGTTCAGGTAAATGGCAGATTAAGAGATAGGCTCACCATTTTTTCCAATCAAAAAAAGGAAGATATAGAAAAAGAGGTCTTAAAAAGAGACAAGGTAAAAAGGTACACACAGGGTAAAAAGATAAAGAAAATAATTCATGTTCCCGGAAAGCTTATAAACATTGTAGTAGAATAAAAATTTATGTGGAATTTTAAGAGAGAAGAACAGCTTGTTCTTATTATTTTGCTTTTTGCTTTTGTTGTGGGTTTGGGGATAAAGCTTAAAGGGGGAATTCCCGAGGTACCACCTTCTCCTTCCAGAATTCTGGAGGTGAAGATTGCAGGTGCTGTTAAAAAGCCGGGTTTATACAGACTTCCTGAAAATTCATCTATCGGTGATTTAATCCGGATGGCAAAAGGCACCTTACCCTGGGCGGATCTTTCCAGCCTGGACCTTACCGCTCCTTTATCATCAGATATAATCTATATCCCTGAGGGTAAACTTAATTTGAATCAGGCATCCGTTGAAGATTTAACGTTCTTGCCGGGTATAGGACCGGAGCTTGCAAGAAGAATTGTAAGATACAGAGAAGAAAAAGGAGGATTTGATAATCTTTCCCAGTT
This sequence comes from Candidatus Aerophobota bacterium, assembly GCA_011372105.1. The sequence continues at coordinate 3,559 of DRTT01000136.1, read as the reverse complement.
AAAAGATGTTGCTGGAATTGGAGAGATTCGTTTTGCAAAAATAAAAAATAAACTCACCCTTAAATAGCGTATTCAGGATAGAGAATTTTTATCCACATTACCTCCAGAACAAGTTGAGAGGAGATATTTTCCTGAATTAAAATTCTGCTTTTTTCCACCTCTTTTATTGCCCTACAAAGATGCAAAATAGAGTATGTTTCTTTCAGTTTTGAGATTTCTTCTTTTTTGTCTTTGTTGAAAATAGCGTTTTCATTTTCTCCCACTTTAAGCATCATTATATCTCTCAGGAAAAGAAGAAGCATGTTTAAAAGTATGTCAATGGTTTTATTTTTTTGATTGCTCCACCTCTCTGAAATTTTAAAAATTTCTGCGGATAAGGATTTTCTCTCTTTAAGCAGGTTAAGTATAATCTCTCTTTCTCTCAGTATTTCTTCTCTTTGAGAGATTTGCAGGGCTTTACTTACACTTCCCTGAGAAAGACAGCTTATAAGGGGGATAAGGTTTTCCTCTGTTATCTTTTTATCTTTTAGTATCCTTTCTATATTTTCCCGGGATAGAGGTAAAAACTGCAAGATTCTGCATCTTGAGATGACAGTTGAGGGTAAAAGTCTTGGGGTGGAGGTTACAAGGATTATTATAAGATAGGGGGGAGGTTCTTCCAGAATTTTTAAAAGAGAGTTTGCTGCTTCTTGAGTGAGTTTTTCAGCCTCATCTATAATCCACACTTTTTTCTTTCCCTCATAAATTTTAGTACTTGACTCTTTTTTTAAATCGCGAATCTGGTCTATTTTAATGGAGCTTTTCTGAGGAGCTACTATCCTAAGATTTGGATGGACCATTTTATCCATCTTAATACAGGAGGAGCAGCTATTGCAACCCATTTTACTTTTTTTGCAGTTTAAGGCTTTGGCAAAACATATAGCTGCCATTTTTTTGCCCACACCATCAGGACCTGCAAAAAGATAGGCTCCGGGAAATTTTTCCTCTTTTATGTCCTTCTGGAGTTTATTTAAAGCAGGCTCCTGTCCAAGGATATCTTTAAAGTTCACCTTTTTTGCCTCTCTCAGCAAGTTCCTTTAAAACAACATTTTTTATCATATTATGGATTTCAAGTAAAGGAAGCTCTGCTCTTATAACTTTAAATCTTTCGGGATTTAATTTTGCTATCTTAAGATAACCCTCTCTTACTTTTCTGTGAAAGTCTAAATTTTCCCTTTCTATTCTATCGCCTCTTTTTTCTCTAAGGAGGGCTTTTTCTGGTTCAATATCGAGAAGAAAAGTTATATCAGGCTCTATTCCCTGTGTTGCTATTCTGTTAAGATTTTTTACAAATTCTATGTCTATCCCTCTTCCGTATCCCTGATAGGCAACAGAGGCATCAGCATACCGATCGGATATAACAATTTTGTTCTCTTTTAATGCGGGTTTTATCACTTCTTCAACATGATGGACTCTGTCAACAAGGTAAAGAAAAAATTCTGCCAGAGGAAAAATATTTTCAATATTTTCATCCCTGAGGATTATTTTTTTCACCTTATTCCCAAGAAATGTCCCTCCAGGTTCCTTTGTTACCTCCACCTTATATTTTTTTTGAGTAAGAAAGGTGGCAAGAAGTCTTACCTGAGTTGTCTTTCCACTTTTATCTATTCCCTCAAAGCTTATAAACAATATCTTCCCCCCTTGTGAATTTTGCAAAGTTTATCTAACTTTGTAAAGATTATATCAACCTTCTTTCCTGTCAAGATTTTGAGGCTCTGAGGCTCTAAATGTTTACAGGAAAAGGAAATCTGTTATAATTTATTTTCAGGTTTTATAAATCCATTCTTAAACTTTTCTATCTATGAAGATAAACACCTTAGGGGTTTTATTTTTTGATCACTTTGTGAATGACTTCTATTCTCTTTTTATTCCTCTTTTTATCCCCTTTCTTGTATCTCATCTGGGGATAAACTACTTTGAAGCAAGTCTTCTGGTTGCTGCAGTTACAGTTATAGGTGCTGTTCTTCAATCTCCGGTTGGTTACTGGGCTGACAGATACAGAAAAAGGGTTGGGTTTATAGCTTTAGGTTTTCTTTTCTATGCACTGGGGGCTATATCTCTTGGACTGAGCACAAATTTTCCTCTTCTTTTTTTATCTTCCATCTTAATAGGATTTGCCACGACAACTTATCATCCTCAGGGAACCACTTTAATAACAGCAGAGTTTACCAGAAAAGGTCATGCACTTGGAGTTCATGGGGTAGGAGGACAGCTTGGCAGGTTTTTTTCTCCTGTTTTAATTGGCTTTCTTGTTTCAAGATTTGAATGGAGGAAGTCTTCCATAATTCTTTCTTTTCCAGCGATAATAGCTATTTTTCTCTCCTTATGGACTTTGAAGGAGCCAGAGAAAAGAGGAGAGAAGGGGATTGCTGAAGCGATAACATTTCCTATTTTTCTTTTAATTTTAATTCTTGGCATAAGAGGCACAGTATTTCAGGGAATCGTTTCGTTTTTACCCTCATTTTTTATAACCACAGGTTCCTCAATCAATACGACAGGGATATTGACAGGAATAATGCTTGCCTCAGGTCTTCTTGCCCAGCTTCTTGGTGGAATTCTTGGAGATAAAATTTCTAAAGGTAAGATCATTTTTTCAAGTCTTCTTGGTTTAAGCCTTTTATTTTTTATCTTTTACCTTTTTATGATTCAGATTGCAAAAGGACATCTCTTAGGCTTTGGACTTTTGACTTTTTTCCTCTTTGCGATAGGATTTTGCATATTTGTTACTTTTCCGGTAGGGCTTGCTCTCTCAGCAGAACTTAGCCGGGGAGGAAAAGTGGGCACATCTGTGGGGGCTGTTATGGGTGGGGGACTTGTGTTTCCCTCTGTTTTTTTACCAGTTACAGGTCACCTGATTGATAGGTTTGGGTTTATAGAGGGATTTTCTCTTCTTCTTATTTTATCCTTTGTAGCGACATTAATCTCTCTTTTTTATCTTAAATTTGATTTCCCTTCCCGCTAACCATCCTTTTTATTTTGCTTTCTTGACAAAAAAAGTTAATTGATTATTATAAATGACTGAACGGTCAGTCAAAGGAGGAAGTAATGGTAAAAACTCAAGAGGTGGAGAAAATAAAAAACAAAAGACAGCTAAGACGCTTAAATCAAAAAGATAAAATCCTGCAGGCAGGTGAAAAACTTTTTGCAAAAAAAGGTTTTCACCTTACCACTTTAGAGGAAATTGCAAAAAGTGCCAATCTTGCCAAGGGCACTATCTATCTTCATTTCCTGAACAAGGTTGACCTTTTTATATCGGTTATAGAGAGAAAACTCAATGAGCTTCTTAAAAAAATAAAAGAGGAAATCAAAAGAGAAAAGACACCTGTTAAGAGGATAAAAAAAGCAATAAGGGTTCATCTTGCTTTTCTTGAACAGAACAAAAACTTTTTCAGGATATTGCAGAGCCTTTCAGGGGAGTACAAAAGGGAAATGGAAAAGGAATTAACTGAGAGAGTTATAAAGAAAAACGCAGCTTATCTTGGACTTATTAGAAATTTAATTCAGGAAGGGATAAAAGAGG
>DRTT01000163.1 GCA_011372105.1 Candidatus Aerophobota bacterium | reverse complement strand
GGAACTTTCTTTGCTTGTTGAGGAGAAGGTGAAAAACATACCTGGTGTCGTGGATGTGGAAAATAGCCTTGGTGAGAAAGGTCGCCCTCAGGTAAGTTTAAGCTATAGAAGAGAAAAAATGTACGACCTTGGACTTTCCACCTCCTATGTTTCTCGCCTGATACATACTGCTATTCAGGGCTCTGTTGCCTCAAGATACAAGGAAAAAGGAAAAGAATATGATGTTCTTGTAAGATTGAAAAAGAAAGATAGATCCAGAATTGAAGATATTCTAAGACTTAATATTTTAACTCCCAAAGGAGTCTATGTTAAATTGCAGGATGTGGTGAATGCAGTTTACACCCATGCTCCTCTTACAATTAAAAGAAAAGACCAGAAGAGAGTTGCTGAGATATCCTTCCGTGTAGCAGGAAGACCTCTTGGAAGTGTCATAAGTGATGTTGAAAGAGAAATTTCAAAAATCAACTTTCCTCCCGGGTTCCAGTGGAGTGTAGGAGGAAGTGGAGAAGATATGCAAAAATCGCTTCTGTGGCTTGGATATGCCTTGATAGTCGCAATGTTTCTTGTTTACATGGTTATGGCATCAGAATTTGAATCTTTGAGAGACCCCTTTATCGTCTTTTTAACAATACCTCTTTCTTTGATAGGAGTTGTGTGGATGCTCTTTTTGACAGGCACCACTTTAAGCGTAATTTCCATGATAGGAATAATAATGCTTGTTGGGATAGTGGTTAACAATTCAATTGTTCTTATTGACTACACAAATCTTTTGCGTCAGAGAGGCAGAGGTATTTTTGATGCAGCAAAAGAAGCAGGAAAGATAAGACTTCGCCCTGTTTTAATGACAGCCTCAACCACGATTTTAGCCATGATTCCCCTTGCTCTTGAAATAGGTCCCGGAGCAGAGAACTGGGCTCCAATGGCTCGCTCTGTTATTGGAGGACTTCTTGCAGGAACGTTTATCACCTTACTTGTGATACCGGTGATTTATACTCTCTTTGAACAGAGGAAAGAGAAAAAGTCAAAAGTCTGAGGGAAGAAGAATGTATCTTTTTTTAGTTATTTACGAGGAAGTTCTTGAGGAGGAGGTAGAAGCTTTACTTGAGAGGCTCTCTCTTGAAAGGTACATAAAGTGGGATAAGATTAAAGGGAAGTGGAAGGAAAAGCACATGGGAACCCATGTTTGGCCTGGGGAGTATCATGCTGTTCTTACGTCGGTGGAAAAGGAGGAAGTGGAAAGGTTCAAGGACGAGATAAAAAAGCTCAGAGAAAAATTTCCCGCTGATGAACTTTGGGCATGGAAGGTGAGTCTTGAGGAAACAATTTAAGCTCAGCAGGTAAGATGTAAACAGGCACCTGCTTTCTTGCCGGATTTTTTCAGCTCATTGTAAAAATTGCAGGCTTTTTGTGTGGGGCGAACCAAAAGTTTTATATTTTTTGCCTCCACCCATTCTTTTGTTGATGAAGGAACTTCCATTAACCCGGAGTATCCTGTCCCAACTACAAGCACCTCGGGTTTTGACTTGACCACCTCTTCAATATCCTCAGGGAGTAAAAGATGGCCCTCTTTCCTCCACCATTTATCATTAACCTTCCCATCAGGATAAATTATTACATCAGAGGTATACACTTTACCATCAATTATGATTTGCCCGAACCTGTAACTTTCAATCATTGAAGTTATTTAAGGAGATTGGGAAGAAGCAGACCAGAGAGAAAAGAAGAACTCTCTGGTCTGCTTTTCTTTTTATCCTACTGCTTCTTTTAAAGCACTGCCAGGGCGGAATTTTGGGACATCCTTTGAGGGGATGTTTATCTTTTCCCCTGTCTGAGGGTTTACGCCCTGCCGTGCCTTTCTCCTTTGCACAAGGAAAGTCCCGAATCCCACCAGCGTCACCTTGTCTCCTTTAGCAAGAGCATTGGTAATGGTGGAGGTCATAGCATCAATCACATTGTTGACATCCTTCTTTGTCAGCCCCACCTGCTTTGCTACCTCTTCCACTAACTCAGCTTTGTTCATGTTTGTCACCTCCTTTTTTAAATGAGCCTTTAACCTGTGATTTAAATTTTAAACTCCTAATTGCTGAATATACCACAACCTTATAAATTCGTCAAGAGCTTTTTGGTTGTAATGTTTAATTTGAAGGGGAAAAAAGGGGGTTGACAATAGGATAATCTTGAGTATTATATAGGCATAGGTTTAGGGAAAAGAGCCCTTCCGGGATTAGTTTGATAACCTCCCTTCAAAAGCTTTTTGTTAGCGGTATAGGAAGGAGTAGTGAGGGAAGAGGCAAGATAATTTTTTGTAAAATTTTTTTAAATATATAAGTATTAATTTAATATGGAGGGAGAGGGTGAATAATATAAAAATGGAGGAAGATGGTTTTGATTTTTCTCTTGGAGACTATTTCCAGGAAATTGGAAAGTCTCCTCTGCTTTCACAGGAAGAGGAAAGGGAGCTTTCCCGTAAGATAAAATATAGAAGGACTCAATTAATAGAGGTTCTGGGTAGAGTGGTATCTCTGGTGAAAAAGGTTCCTGTTCTTTTTGACTTCTTTAAAAAAAGAGGATATACCCCGGAGAGTTTGTCGAAAATCAGGGACAATATGGATAAGGTGAGAAATCTTGTAAACTTCATAGCCTTAAACAGAGAAGAGATCATCAGACTTGCGGGAATCTATGGCAGAGAAGTTGAGGACAGGATTAATTTAATGTTGAGAATCAAGGATATATATGAACAGTACAAAAGAGAAATGATGGAGGCAAACTTAAGGCTTGTGGTAAGCTTTGCCAAAAACTATGCTCACAAGGGAGTATCCCTTCCAGACCTTATACAGGAAGGAAACATCGGCCTTTCCCACGCCGTGGATAAGTTTGATCCTGATATAGGAAACAGATTCAGCACCTATGCAAGCTGGTGGATAAAACAGTCCTTAAATCGTGCGATAACAGACCAGGGAAGGACTATCAGACTTCCTGTGCATATTGCTCATCTTTTAAAAAAGTTAAATTATACATCAAATAAATTAGAGCAGGAATTCCAGAGAGAACCCACTCCAGAAGAGATTGCCGAGAGCATAGAGCTTCCTGCAGAAAAAACAAAGGAAGTTTTGAGATTAAATCAGGATTCTGTCTCCTTTGATACTCCTGTAGGAGAGGAGGGAAAAGAGACCTCTGTAATTAGTTTTGTTGCTGATTCAACTGCTCTTTCCCCTGTTTATGATGTGACCTTAAAGATGTTGAAAAAAGAGGTGAGGAAACTCCTTGAGGAGGCAATTAAGGACGAGAGAGAGCTTGACATTTTAAAATTGAGATTTGGTCTTGAGGATGAGAAAACCTGTTCTCTGAGGGAACTTGGTAAAAAATATGGTGTGAGCAGGGAGAGGATAAGGCAGATTCAGGAAAAAGCTCTTCAAAAATTAAAAGTGTTTGCAGAAAAAAAGAAGTTACAGGGATATCTTGAGCTTCTTGACAGTTTACGCTCTCAGGTTTGAAAATTTATCATAACAAAAATTGAAAAAGATAAAGGTAAAGATTTTATCTAACAAAAACATAAAGGATGACTTTTTCAAATTAAGACTCGAATTCCCTTTTTCAGACAAAATAGAGCCTGGACAGTTTGTTCACATAAGAATTGGAGAGAGTTTCCCTCCGCTGCTTAGAAGGCCGTTTAGTATAAGCAATGCAGGTTGTGGGTGGATTGATATAGTTTATAAGGTGGTAGGTAAGGGGACAAGGCTTTTATCGGAGTTTAAAGAAGGTAAAAAGCTTGATATTATAGGACCCTGCGGAAGAGGTTTTTCTGTTTCCCCTTTAAAGAAAAGATATCTTCTTGCCGGAGGAGGAGTGGGAGTTTCTCCCCTTGTTTTTCTTTCCCGCCGAATTCTGGAAAAAAACAAAAACGCCCTTGTAGATGTCTTTCTTGGTTTTAAAAAAAAGGAAGATGTTATCTTAGAGGAGGATTTTTCTGGTGAGAATTTGACCTTACATATAGCAACAGAGGATGGAAGCTATGGTTATAAAGGGGTTGTTTCAGAGCTTGTTGAAAGCCACATTAAAAGTCTTTCCTCGCTTTCAGAGGTTAAGGTTTACGCCTGCGGTCCAACTGATATGCTCAGGGTTTTTGCCAGGTTATGTTTTAAATATAAAATTTGTTGTGAGGTTTTAATGGAGGAGATTATAGGATGTGGTGTGGGAGCCTGCAGGGGTTGTGTGGTGAAGGGAAAAGAAGGTTATATGAGAGTTTGCCAGGAAGGACCTGCATTTGATATAAAAGAGCTTTCCTGGGAATAAAGATGATAGATAAGGTTAAGGTTGGATGCTGCGGTTTTCCTGTGGGAAGAAAAAAATACTACAGTGAATTCAATGTGGTGGAGATTCAGCAGACCTTTTATCAACCTCCTTCTTTTAAAACTCTTCACAAATGGCGCAGGGAAGCACCATCAGGGTTTGAATTTGCCATTAAAGCCTGGCAACTTATAACTCATCCTCCTTCAAGCCCCACCTACAGAAAAATTAGAGAGCCCCTTCCATTAGGGAAAGGGGATGCTTATGGATTTTTCAGACCAACAGATGAGGTTTTTTCTGCCTGGGAAAGAATGAAAGAGATTGCCAGAGTTCTTGAGGCAAAGATTATTGTTTTTCAGTCTCCGGCAAGTTTTAGACCCCTTAGGGTAAATGAAAAGAATATGAGGGAGTTTTTTAAAAAGATAAAAAGGGAAAATTTCATACTGGTCTGGGAGCCAAGGGGAAGATGGGAAAAAGATAAAATACTTTCTCTCTGTGAAGAACTTGATCTTGTCCATTGTGTTGATCCTTTTAAAAACGAGTGTCTGACTCAGAAGAAAATTTTCTATTTTCGTCTTCATGGAAAAGACGGTTATAGCTACAGGTATACAGAAAAGGACCTTTTGTTTTTAAAAGACAAAATTTTAAATCTTTCTCCTTTGCCCTCCTATGTGATGTTTAACAACACCCATATGTTCCAGGATGCTGTCCTTTTTAAAAACCTTTTGAGCTTCTGCTAAGATAAAACTCAGAACCTTCCCTCATCCACGCATATACACATCTACACCTCCCACTATCCCCTCGCAAACTTAGCTTACTGCTTGACTATCTTATATCTGGTATTAGAATTTACTCAAAACTTTTATCAGGAAGTTTTATGCCAGCAAATCTTCCTCCTCAATATTATGAGGCAGAAAGAAGATACAGAGAGGCAAAGTCCATTGAAGAGAAAATATCCATCCTTCAGGAAATGCTGGCAATTATGCCCAAACACAAAGGGACGGACAAGCTGCAAGCAGATCTTAGAGCAAAAATTTCCAAATTAAAAAAGTCCGTAGAAAAAAAGAAAGGTCCCGCAAGGAAATACCAGCCTTATCTCATAAAGAAAGAAGGAGCGGCCCAGGTTATTCTTGCAGGACCACCTAATACTGGAAAATCAAGCATCCTTGCAGCTTTAACCAAAGCCTCGCCTGAAATTGCTCCTTACCCTTTTACAACTCATGAGCCAAAAGTGGGAATGATGCCCTATGAAAACATAAAAATTCAACTTGTTGACACTCCTCCCATTTGTCCGGAGGTCAATTTCCCCTGGATGGGAGAGGTAATAAGAAGAGGAGATCTTGTTGCAGTTATTCTTGATGCCGGAGGGGATGATATTCTGGAGCAGGTAGAAATGGTGCTTGAAAGACTGAGAGAGTTTAAGATAAGGGTAGATGAGGAAAGACCATCAGAGGAAAAGGAACAGGAAAAAAGTTTATTTTACAGTAAAATAGCTCTTGTAGCCAACAAAGATGATCTTCCCGGAGCAGAGGAGAGAATCTCTATTTTAAAGGAATTCTACAAAGAGAGGTTTCCTGTAATTCCTCTTTGCACCACTTCTGCTTTTAAACTTGATAATTTTAAAAGAGAAATTTACAGGTGCCTTGGTATAATAAGAGTTTATACCAAAGCTCCCGGCAAACAACCTGATATGGAAGACCCCGTTGTGCTTAAGAAAGGAAGTCTTGTAATAGATGCAGCACGAGCAATACACAAAGATTTTGCTAAGAATTTAAAATATGCAAGAATATGGGGGAAAAATGAATTTAAAGGGCAAAAGGTGGAAAGAGAGCATCCTTTGGAAGAGGGAGATGTGCTTGAATTTCACATTTAGGTTCACTAATAATTCAATAAAGTTTAGGAGATTTTAATGAGCGAAAAAAAGGATATAGAAGCAAGGCTGGCAAGAGCCTGGGACGAAATTATGGGAAGATCGCAAAAAAGGAGAATTCAGGAGGTGTGGAGAAAAGTAAAGGAGAAAAAGGACCTTTCAAAGGAAGACGAAAAACTTGCCAAAATTTTACTTGAACACAAGGAGTATCACAAGATATGGGAAAGTGCAAGTTTGAAAGTCGAAGGAAAAGATGGTGAAAATCCCTATCTGCATGTCTACCTGCATCTTGCAATAGAAAATCAGATTGCTGAGGGAAACCCAAGACAGCTTACCCGATACATCTCTCGAAAGGTTTCTCAGGGTGAGGACAGACACACAGTAATTCACGAGGTTATCAGTGTTTTCTCAGAGTATTTATTTGATGCCTTAAGATATAGAAAACCATTTGACAG
>DRTT01000080.1 GCA_011372105.1 Candidatus Aerophobota bacterium | reverse complement strand
TCATAAAAGCCTCCTTATTTAAGTTGACTCCCTGATAACAAGCTCTGGTTTGAGAAGAAAATGTTGCGCTTTTTTCTTTTGTCCTTTCATTTTAGAAAGCAAAATCTCTGCTGCCTTTTCTCCTAAAAGATGTTTGGGCAATCTTACAGTAGTTAACGGAACAGTTGCAAGGGAAGCAAATTCAATATCATCATGTCCTACAAGGGCTATATCATCAGGTATCTTTAAATTGTGTTCAAAAATAGCCTTCATTGCCCCCAAGGCAATGTAATCATTAAAAGCAACTATTGCTGTAAAATCAAATTTCTTAGAAAGAAGTTCTTTCACCACCTTATACCCCTCTTCCAGTTTAGGGGTAACAGATCTTATGAGACTTTTTTCTATCTTTATCCCGTATTTATTTAAAGCCCTCTTATATCCTATAAGGCGATCCTGAGATAGACTAAAAGAAGGGGGACCACTTAAATAAAGTATCTTTTTATGTCCTTTTTTAATCAAATGCTCTGTTGCTAAAAATGTCCCCATTTTATCATCAAAACCAACATAATCAAAGTTTTTTGCTTTAAACTGACTCATCATCAATACACAGGGTATCTTTGTTTTTTCGAGAAAAGAGGCATCCAAACTGCTTCTTTTAACCGGGGTTATCAATATACCATCAACTCTTTTCTTAACCAGAGTTGCAATAGCCTCCTCCTCTCTTTTATAATCACTATCAGAATTGCAGATTATAATGCTATATCCTTTCTTTCTAATTTTTTCATCTATTCCATAAACAACTGGACCAAAGAAAGGATTAAACAGGTTAGAAACAATAACTCCTATTGTCTTGGTTTCTCCTGACTTCAGGCTTTTAGCTAATAAGTTAGGAACGTATCCTAATTCTTTTGCAATTTTGAGTATTTTTCTTCTTGTAGTAGGATTAATATCAGGCTTATTATTTAATGCCCGGGAAACAGTATTAACAGATACACCTGCTTCTTTTGCAATCATACGTTGGGTTATTTTAAGCAATTTTTCCCTTACCTTACGTTAGTTTATCGATACCGGTATCGATATAAATAACTCACTCTATTTTTTTGTCAATCCTTGCTAAATCTGGAATAGGAAGGAATACACAAAACAATTTGTTTACAAAAAATACTTCTTGATATATATAGTTTCTTATCTAATCAGGTAAATATATTTTTAAAAAATGGTATTCGTAAAAAGAATTAACATATTCAACGAAAATTCAACGAAAAAGAAAAAGCCAACTTAACTAAAAACTTCCTCATCCATGTCAATAAAGAGCCTGAAGGATTTAAAGAAACTTATTCTTTAGCTGACTTCTCAAAAGGCTGGTGAGAATTATTATTAATCTTTAGAGACAGGAAATTTTATTTTTTAAACACCTGTCTAAAAAGCCAAGGACTTCAGAGAAAGCTTTTTCTGCTGCCTCCTTATTATACTCCTTTCTATCGGCAAAGTTGAAGGCATGGTCTGCATCAGAATAAAGTTCTAATTTACAGTTTTTACCGTATTTTTTTATTTTTTCGTAAAGATTTTTAACCTCTTCTGGAGGAACCAACCTGTCTTTTTCTCCCTGCAGGATAAGTATATTTTCAGGAGCCTCTTTTAGAAGGTCTTCTTCTATTTTATCTTTGAAAAAATTTCTTATCCTTTCCCACCCTGGAGGATAATAAAGAACAAGTGCTTTTATCTTTTGGCTCCATTTTGAAAGAACAGCAAGGGAAACTGCTGCTCCAAGGGAAAATCCCACAACCGCTAAAGACTCTTCTTTTGCAAAATTAGAGGATTTAAGATATCTTATTCCACCAAGTATATCCTCTTCTTCAAACAAAAATCTCTCTTCCTTTTTCTCAAACCATTCAGGAACAAGGACAATATACCCTCTTTCTGCAAGCTCTTTACCAAAATCTACATGATGATCTTTAAGACCTTCTGCACCATGAAAAACAGCTATTCCAGGAAGAGAGGTTTTTCCTTGGGGGAAGCAAAGAAAAGCTCTAACTTCTCTTTTGCAACCTTTGTAAAATACTTCTTTTACCATATTACCTTTTAACTTCCAGGATAAAATCAAATCCCTCTGTGGTGTATTCTTTTATCAGGGAAGCTATCTTCGGCCAGGTCTCTTCATGTTCTTTTGTTTTCACCCAGGCAAGACGCTTTTCCTCTGTTTCAAAAACTATTTCTATTCTGTTACCTCTAAGAAAATTGAAACACAAAGTATTGCAAGATTCTGAATCCTCATCACTTCACTGAAACCTGCCCACAAAGCATCCATTCCTGATTTTTTCCTCCTTAGCTTTGTTTTTGTTACAGATTCATATCACTTTTCCTCTATAACTATAGCGCGGCAAAAACTACTATCAAGTCCTTGAACCTTGTATGGAAGTGCCATAACGAAAAACCTTGGTTTTGTTATTTTATCAAGATTATCTACAATCTCTACAAAGACTGTACCCTTTTTCATCAGAATATCATGAAACCTGCGGACATTTTCAATACTATCACCCATCCTTATAAAATCAAGGACCAGCATTTTTACTTCTTTTTCTGCCATCCACTCTGCTGCCTCAGGTGTGAAAGTGGGAAGCTTAGATTTAATTTCTGAATAAACCTCTTGCTTGGATAACTTAACTTCTGTATCATTGCGTATCACAACAATATCACCCTTTTTAATCTCCCTTCCAATAGCCCTCTCACAGGTATCATCAGTAATTTTCATTTCTCTAACCGAAAACAATATCCCTGGACCATAAAAAGCTTCAAGAGGATAATCAGTAATTGATCTACCTTTACCGTAAAAATGTGCTTCAACTTCCACGTGTGTCCCAACATGTGAGTGAGTTTTTAAGATATCGTACCGAAAAGTTTTATCCTGTAGCAATGCTTTTTGAATAGCAAACGGACGATCCGGATCTTCTCCGGGAATTACAGTATAAGATATATCTATCAACTTGTACTTATCAGGATTAAAAAACATCTTAATCTCCCTTCCTTCATACTCTCATCCACTCAATTTAATTAAATTCCAGAGAGCATTTTTCTTAAATTCTCGCCATTCTCCTTCAACCACTGATACAAAATAACAACATCGGTTGAAATGCTAAAGTCACGCACACCAAGATCAATATACCTTTGGATATTTTCCAAATTCTTTACCTCTGCTCTTGGACGTATCCCCATCTTTAGCGCCGTTTTTATAACTTTAATCTCAGCCTCTTTTACATCTTGATGAGATTTTTGTCCGGGGATACCTAAACTCAAAGAATAATCACTTGGCCCAAATTGGACCATATCTATTCCCTTTACTGAAAGAATCTCCTCTAAATTATCAACAGCCTCCTTTTTTTCTATCATCAAAACTACAACAGCCTCATCCATTGCCTTAACATACTCTGGAGATCCACCCTCCAGCACATATCCTACACTTCTTCTCATATGTGCACCGTGAATGCCTTTTGTCTTAGGTGTTTCTGGCTTAACAATACGAACGCATTCTCTTGCATCTTCCACATTCCTCACATCTGCAAAGAGTATATTTTGTATTCCTGCTCCAAGTGCTCTTTGGGCAATAAAACCCCTTGGTTCCTGATCTACCTTCATCATAGATGACATATCAAAAAGCTCAGTTGCCCTTGCAATGTTTTCAAGGTCATGCAAATCCCATGGTGCATACTCACCCAGAAACTCTACATAGTCAACCACCCCTGTGTGGCCAATTACTTCTATAATGCCTGGCCAGGGGGTGAGTACACGTGTTCCTATAGTGGGTTTGCCTTCTCTTATCAGCTCCCTTAGCTTATTTTTTCTCATTTTCCTCTCCTTCTTCAAAGTTAAAATTTAAACCTAACTCTTCACCCACTTTCTTTAAACCACGCAAAACATTATCGCTTAAAGGAATACCCTTTTTAACTCTTTCTTTTTTCTTATTAGCTTCTATCTCGCCGGGTATACAAATCTGTGAGAAACCTTCTGCCACAGGTAAGCTCTTAATCTCCTCTATTTCCTGTCTCATTCTTCTTTTAAATTCTCGAAGGGGAATAAAATTTTCTATTTTTAAAGCCGCAAAAAAATGACCTATATCCTGAGGACCAGATGAATCTGGATTAATCAACCTATTTGGATGATGATTACCAAAGGCAGCTCCAGTTAAGACTCCGCAAAACATATCAATAAGAAGAGAGATGGCGTATCCTTTTGCTTCAGCCATGGGAAGTACCGCTCCTTTTAAAGCTTTTTCAGGATCAGTAGTGGGTTTTCCTTCTTCATCAAGAGCCCAATCTCCAGGAATATTTTCTCCTTTATCTTTTGCGCTTACAATTTTTTGCAAAGCTACTTTACTTGTTGCCATATCTACAACAAATGGAATATCTCCATCTGTAGGAACGGCTACTGCAAAGGGATTGGTACCAAGATAAGCTTTTTTTGCTCCCCATGGAGCCATTCTATGAGGAGCATTGGATAAGGCTATGCCAATCATATCTTCTTTTAAAGGGATCATAGCATAATAAGCAGCTATTCCAAAATGGTTACTATTCCTCACCCCTGCAATGCCTATCCCAAATCGCCTGGCTTTCTCCATACATTTTTTCATAGCATATACCCCAACAAACTGTCCAATCCCACCTTGACCATCAATTAATAAAGTAGCCTGGCTTTCTTTTTCAATCTTTGGATAAGAATAAATATTAATCAACCCCTTTTTTATTGCTTTTACATAAACAGGAAGAAGTCTTATGCCGTGACTGTCCACCCCCCTTAAATTTGCTTCAATCAAACACTCAGTCACAATAGAGGCTTTCATTTCACCCATCCCTGCTTTTATTAAAACCTTTTTGCAATAATCTTCCAACACCTTAACAGGAACTTTTTTCATTGGCCTCTCTCTTCTTTTTTTATTTTTTATCCTTTTACTGAACCTGCAGTAAGCCCACTTACCACATATCTTTGCATAATACCATAGGCTATAAGCACAGGAACAGCAGTGAGAATAGAAGCTGCCATAATATGTCCCCACAGATAAACATCTCCCTGAATTAGATCAGCAGTTCCAATTGGGAGAGTCTTTTTTGTTTCAGCAGAGATAAATACTCTTGCGTACAGAAAATCCTTCCATCCCATACTAAAGCTAAAAATCGTTGCCGCGATGATTCCTGGTAGAGCAACAGGAAGAACTATCCTGAAAAGTAGTTGCAATCTGCTGCATCCATCAATCAAAGCTGACTCCTCAAGCTCTTTTGGAATACTTGTAAAATAACCAAGGAGAAGCCATGTGGCAAAAGGCAACATGAAAGTGGGGTAAGAAGCTATTAAGGAATACAGGGTATTAACCAATTTTAACTCTCTCATTACGGTAAACAAAGGAAGGAAAAGGACTGTCTTTGGCACAAGATAAGCAAATAAGACAACTTGACTCAAAATCCTCGCGCCAGGAAATCTTATCCTCGAAAGAGCATATGCTCCAAGGAAAGCTGCTACTATACTTATTAGCGTACTAATGGCAGTTACTATTACGCTATTCGGGAAGTAATAATTAAATCCATGTATGGTAAAAAGCTCTATATAATTTTTCAGGTAAAGACCTTCCGGGATCAGCCTAACCGCTTTGTATATCTGTTCAGGAGTACGAATGGAAGTGAGAAATGCCCACCAGATAGGAAAAAAAACTATGAATAGCAGTATGCCAATTATCACATACCACGTTAAATTCACAATATGTTTTCTTTTAGAAAGTAGCATTATCTAACCTCCCTCATCATGTATCTTGTGAAGAAGATGATGACCACAGCAAAAATGGGAGTCATGGTCATGGAGATAGTAACTCCTTTGCCAAGATTCATGCCCATCATTGCAATCTCGTAGGTATAAGTGCCAAATATATGGGTTGAATAAACAGGACCACCCTGGGTTAATACCCATACCAAAGGAAAAGCATTATATGTCCATATGGTAGAAAGTATAACATCGATAAGCACGACATACTTTATACCGGGTAAAGTTATATTAAGAAATTGTTGCCACCAGGAGGCTCCATCCACCGCCGCTGCTTCAAAAAGCTCATTGGGAATACCCTGCATAGCGGCAAGAAGAGTGATGCCAAAAAAGGGGAATCCCTGCCAGATATTCACCATTATAGCAGAAGGCATGGCAAACCTGACATTTCCTAACCAGCTTACAGGCTCGTTTATAAGGCCTATCCCCATCAGCACAGCATTTATAACGCCATTCATATCATCCAGCATCCAACGCCAGATAAGTACACTTACTACTGCAGGAAGAATCCAAGGAAAAAGAAGACAGCCTCGAATGAAGTCCCTGCCTTTAAATTTTCTATTTAAAGCCAAAGCCATAATCATACCAATTACAAGTTTCCCGCTCACAGATGAGACTGTGTATATCGTGCTGTTGTATAAAACCTTCCAGAAATATGGATCCTCAAATAATATCTTTTTATAATTTTCAAAACCAACCCAGCGAGCAGGTAGCCCTATTCTTTTTTGTTGAAGGGTAAAAAAGAAGGCCGAGATAAGAGGATAAGCTATTAAACCAAATAGTATTGCTACAAGAGGCAAGACAAAAAACCAACCTTTTATTTTTTCCTGTTGTAGATAGGTAGCCATCTCGTTC
>DRTT01000165.1 GCA_011372105.1 Candidatus Aerophobota bacterium | reverse complement strand
TATTCATTTCAAAATTATACAAGATAATGCAAAAAAGTTCAAATGATATTTTGGGAGTTGTGGGTAGAACATAAAATCTCACTTAAAGATTTCCCCTCTTACTCTTTTACAAACTCTTTTATCATTGACATGGCAAGGAGGGTTACCAGACACACCTTCTCTTGTAAATAGAAATCACCTTCTTCCCCAGAATCAGGCCAGGCAGGGAGGGATAAGATGGCTTTTGGTCACAATTTAGTCACAAAAACCTATAGTTTTCTATCTTGAGCTCACAAGATGCCTACCAGTACAGCTTTTTAGGCACTGGAGCGGGAAACGGGATTCGAACCCGCGACCCTCAGCTTGGGAAGCTGATGCTCTACCACTGAGCTATTCCCGCACCATTTATTATTATAATAAATACCCCATTATTGACAAGAGGACCCAAAGTCTGTAAAATCCTGTATAGATTGGCCTTTGCAGCAGAGGTATATTATGAACAAAAACAAAAAAGGAGGTAAGATTATGCTGATTCCAACCCTCATAATGGGAATACTGGCATTCATTCTTATTCTCACAGGATACTTCAAAGGTCAATCCCAGCATTTAGAGGGGATGAAACTTTCTTTAAATATGATTCTTCAAATTTTACCACTGCTTATCTTTGCATTTATTGTAGCAGGCATGATTCAGGTTCTTCTTCCACATGAATTGTTAGATAAATGGCTTGGGGCAGCATCCGGCATTCGCGGAATTTTAGTTGGAACAGTTGCCGGAGGGTTAACTCCCGGCGGTCCTTATGTCAGCCTGCCTCTTGTAGCAGGGCTTTTAAAGGCAGGAGCTGGTGTGGGAACTATGGTTGCATTTTTAACAGGATGGTCATTGTGGGCTGTCTCGCGATTGCCCATGGAAGTTGGAATATTAGGTTGGCGATTTACAGTTATCCGGCTTGTAAGTACTTTTTTCTTCCCTCCTATTGCCGGACTAATAGCTCAGGTGCTTTCTACATGGAACAAATAATATTGTTATTTTTTGGAGGAATGTAAAAGTAAATTTACAATCTCTATTACTCCCTTCCCCTCAGCAAGCGAGGCTACATATCCGTTTTTGCTTTTCACAAGAGATTTTACCTCTTCCTCAGCATTGGAAGGAGCTGCAGGAACAAATCCGTATCTTCCGTTGAGCATATCTATGTCGTTATGAGAGTCGCCAATTGCGAGAATTTCTCCGGGTGAAAGATTAAAATGCCGAGCTACTCTTAGTAATGAGTGCCCTTTCTGAGCAGTAGATAGGGTAGCAAGAAGAAGATGCTTATTTCTTAGAAAAGTAACATATTTAAAGCGGGTTTCCTTTGTTATAGCTTCTTTTGCTCTTTCGGCTTCTTCTTTATTGTTAAATAATACTCTAAAAACTCCCTGGTCTATTTCTTTCCTTAAGGGTTTTATCTTAAGTTTATCCTCTATCATCTTTTCCCACATTTTACTTTTCCAGCCAATTTCCTGTTTTAAAATTTCAAGTTCTTTCCTTTTCTCTTTATTCCATTCCTCATCTTCCACATAATTGTTTCCTTTAAGATAATGAATGAATATTCCGTGCATAGAGATTATAGCTTCAGGATACCCCTCAGGACAGGGGACTTTGCTTTCAGATAAAACTTCGAGAATATTTTCAAGACAACGCCCGGAATTTATAACAAACTTAATCCCTTTCTTGCGTATTTTAACTATGAAATCCTTCACTTCAGGTTGAATTGGTACCCCTTCCATCAAGGTGTTGTCAAGATCACAGGCTACCAGCTTTAAGTCCATACTGCCTCCTTTACGGGATAATGAAATAACTGGATAAACAATTATAATCACATTCACAGGAAAAGCAAGAGACCTGTTTTTTATTTTTCATCAACCATTAGATTGACCTTCGAAACGACAATAAGTATAATTACATTTCATCAGAGCATCAGAAAAGAGAGGTTAGATGATGAGACGAACAAAAATAGTCTGCACTATTGGTCCTGCCTCAAGTTCCTATAAGTTAATAAAAAAACTTATAGAGGAAGGCATGGATGTTGCCCGTCTTAACTTTTCTCATGGAACCTACAGGGAGCATTCACTTATTATAGAGAACATAAGACAGGCCTCTTTAGAGATAGGAAAACCAGTTGGTATTCTTCAGGATTTAAGTGGTCCCAAAATAAGAATAGGCTTGGTTCAAAATGGTCCTGTTCTTCTAAAAGAAGGAGATCTTTTTACCCTTACAACACGCAATATACCCGGGAGCAAAGAAGAGGTATCAATCACTTATCCACTTTTGCCTCAGAAGGTTAAAAAGGGAGAGAGTATTCTTCTTGCTGATGGTTCCCTGGAGCTTAAAGTTGAAGACCTGACTCCTACAGACATTAAATGTCGGGTGATAAAAGGTGGGGAACTTACCTCTCACAAGGGAATAAATCTACCAGAATCTTCTCTTGAAATTCCCTCTTTAACACCCAAAGATAGAGAGGATATTCTCTTTGGAATAGAGAAAAAGGTTGATTTTATAGCTGTTTCTTTTGTCAGAAAAGCAGAGGATATTCTAAAAGTAAAAGATATCTTAAAGGAGAAAAAAGCAGAGGATATCTCTTTAATAGCAAAGATAGAAAAACCCGAGGCGGTAAGCAATATTGACAGTATAATTGAGGCAGCAGATGGAATAATGATAGCAAGGGGAGACCTTGGAGTTGAAATACCACTCCAAAAGGTTCCTATCGTGCAAAAAGAGATTATAAAAAAGTGCAATTTAAAAGGAAAACCTGTAATAACCGCAACTCAAATGCTTGAGTCAATGATAGATAATCCTCGTCCTACAAGAGCAGAAGTCACCGACATAGCAAATGCTATATTTGACGGAACCGATGCAATTATGCTCTCAGAAGAAACAGCCATTGGAAACTATCCTTTGGAAGCAGTTAAAATGATGAATAAAATAGCAATTGAAACTGAAAAAGCTTTAAATTACGAAAAAATTCTTGAGGAAAGAGCACTTTCAGTAAAGCCTGCTATCCCTGATGCAATAAGCCATGCCACCTGTCAAATTGCCCAGGATCTGAAAGTAGCAGCTATTGTCACCTTTACTTTTTCCGGAAGCACTGCTCGCATGGTTGCAAGATACAGACCCCGCGTGCCAATTATAGCAAGAAGCCCCAAAAAAACTACTGTGAAGAAATTGACTCTTTGCTGGGGAGTTTATCCTCATCAGAGTAAAGAGATAAAAAATACAGATGATATGATTCAGAAGGCTAAAAACACTGCTTTAAAAACAGGTCTTGTTCGAAAGGGAGAAAAAATCGTGATTACAGCAGGTATTCCCTTTGGAATCGCAGGCACCACCAATTTAATAAAAGTGGAAGTTGTCTGAAGAAGACTTGACTAATTTATTAATTTATTATAATAATCTAATAAGGTAATGAAAGAAGAAATCTTTGCTGAAGTTTTAAAGGCTATTGCTCACCCCTCCAGGATAAAGATAATAAAAGTCCTGGAAAAAGGGCAAAAATGTGTTAAAGAACTTGAGGAGCTTATTGGTATAAAGCAATCAAATCTTTCGCAGCATTTGAGGATATTAAAGGACAAGGGGATAATAGATTGCAGAAGGAGGGGAATGGAGGTTTGTTACAGAATAAAGGATAGAGGAATTTTGGAGATTATTAACTGTCTGGAAAATCTTTTTGCCAGGGGGAGAGGAGATGACAGGTAAAAAAGTTGTGCTTTTTTCTACATCATCCTGTCCATGGTGCTCTCGAGTTAAGAACTATCTTCGACAGAATAAAGTCAGAGTAAAGGAGATAAGGGTGGATAGAGATCCCGAAGCAGCAAAAGACCTTGTAAAAATGACAGGACAGATGAGTGTTCCTGTCCTTTTAATTGGTAGGGCAAAGGTGGTAGGATTTGATAAGGAGAAGATAGATCGTCTCCTGGGATTAAGAAGGAAATAGAACCAAAAAATAAAGATACCGGGAGGTTAAGATGGCAGAAAGGATTTTTACTGATGAGAATTGGGAAGGAGAAGTTCTAAATTCAAATATACCTGTAATTGTTGATTTCTGGGCAGAATGGTGTATGCCCTGTCATATGATGGCTCCTGTGGTAGAGGAAGTAGCAAGGGAATACGAGGGAAAAGTTAAGGTGGGCAAATTAAACGTCGATCAAAATAGAGAAACAGCAAGAAAATATAATATCATGGGAATCCCCACTCTTTTGTTTTTTAATGGAGGTAAAGTGATTGACAAAATAGTGGGAGTTGCACCAAAGAGAGTAGTAGAGGATAAAATTAAAAATATACTGAAAATGCATAAAGAAAGTGAAGTGTAGACACCATCCTGCAAGAGAGGCTCTTGCTGTATGTGAGAGATACAGATACGGTTACTGTGAGGATGTTGCAGGTGCACAAATCCGGACTCTCCCTGGAGATTCAGAATAAATTACTCTCTCTGGCATCTCTTGTGGGAAAGAAAAAAACAGAATGGATGATTAAGGAGAAGGTGATTTTTTTATTATTGTATACAGGAAAACCCCACTTAAAATACCCATAAGATAATAAGAATGGGGAGCCCAGTATTCTCCTCTTATATCGAATTCCATGGTTAGTAAAAGCCCAAATTCATCTGTGATTAAGCCAAGACCTATTCCAAAAAGAATAGCACTAGATATTTTAATCTCTTCCATATATCTTTTTTTATTCCAGAATAAAAAAAACCAGTTGGAAAGAACAAGCAGAAAAATTCCTAAATAAAAATGATGAACATGATAATCATAAATTTTAAAGAAACTCAGGAAAGGTCTTCCTGCCTCAACCCACATAACTATACACCTTGAAATCAAAATGGTAAGCAGAAAGATAACAAAGGCAACAAAGGGAAGCTTTTTCCCTCTTTTGTTTATGTAGGTGTCATATACCTTCCAGCCATAGTTTACTATTTTCTTTATCAAAACCACGATTATCCTCCTTTCTTCTGTGAAGAGAGAAATTTTTTAACAAATTCTATCTCTTTTTCTATCTTTTTTTGCAATTTAGAACTGTCTTCCAACGTTCCTGGAGGCGGAGCTATTTTCTCTGCCGCTTTTAACTTCACAAGGGCAAAAGCAAATTTTTTCTTTCTGCACAATCCTTTTGCTACTTTAAGAAAGGTAAGGGCAATTTCTCTTCTTTCTATTAGCTGAAGTTTCTCCACAGCTCTCTCATTTCCTGGTTCAAGCTCCAGGACTATTTCATAATCCTTTCTTGCTCTCTCAAAAGCTCCTTTTTTCTCATTTTCTATGCCCCTTTGATAGATTTTAACAGGGTTGGCAATTTCCTCTGCAATCTCTTCTTCTCCCGGGAAAAGTAAAGTACCTGTTACAAAAAGTATCAAGAAAAAACAAGCTCCGAAAACATACCATCCTGACCTTCTCTTCAAAAAAGTGGTAAAAACAAAGGCCCAGATAGCAAATGCAAGAAAACCAAAAAGACCCACCATTCCTGTTATATTCCAGAAAAGCTCCCACATTGTAAGTCCCGGATTATTAAAAAATTGATAAAGAAATTATGCAACAGGATAGTCTTGCGTCAAGTATTTTTTAGTTTATAATACTGTGTATAAAAAATTTTCATAATTTTGTATTTCCAAAGGAAAAATGACCTATATATTTGGTCCTGTCCCTTCAAGAAGGCTTGGTTTCTCTTTAGGAGTGGATGTAATTCCTTTTAAAACATGTACTCTTGATTGTGTATATTGCCAGCTTGGCAGAACTACCAATAAAACAGTTGAGAGAAAAGAATATATTTCTGCAGATAAAATACTGAAAAATATAGAAAAGACTCTTGCTGCAAAAAAACAGCAGAAAATAGATTATATAACCTTTTCAGGATCAGGTGAGCCCACGCTTAATCTGCGTCTTGGATACATGATAAAAAAGATTAAGGAGTTTACCTCTATAAGGATAGCTGTTCTCACCAATGGGACCTTGCTTTTTTCTCCTTCGCTTCAAGAAGAACTTCAGATGGCAGATCTTGTAATTCCCTCTCTTGATGCTTCTGATGAAGATACTTTCAGAAAAATAAACAGACCCCATCATTCACTGACCTTAGAGAAGGTTATCCGAGGAATAGAGAGTTTCTCTCGAAACTTTCAAGGTAGGATATGGCTTGAAGTGATGATAGTTAAAAATATAAATGACTCCTTTGAAAAAATGGAGAAAATTGCAGAGCTCGTTGAGAAAATGAATATTGAGAAAATTCAGCTCAACACACCTGTTCGTCCGCCAGCAGAGGAATTTGCTTTACCTGTCCCTCTCTCTTTCTTAAAAAAAGCAAAGGCTATCCTGGGAGAAAAATGTGAGATTATAGGTGAATTTGAAAAAACTCAGGAAGGGCTTTTAAAAAAAGATATACAGGAGGCAATACTCTCCCTTATAAAAAGAAGGCCTGTCACCTTAAAAGATATCTCATCCTCTCTTGGAGTTCATCAAAACGAAGTCATAAAGTACATAAGGATTCTTCAGGAAAAAAATCTTATACATTTTAAATTTCACAATGAAAAAAAATATTTTTTACCTTCTCCGGAGATTTAGATTTAACTCAATTACACTTATTTATTAGAACAAATTTCATCATATATAATTTTTGCAGTCCAAAAACAAACATCCGCTACAACAGATGGACATTTC
>DRTT01000107.1 GCA_011372105.1 Candidatus Aerophobota bacterium | reverse complement strand
TAGTGCCTGTTTGGGACTTTCCTCTGCAAGAAAATTAACTACCTTTCTTACAGAACCCCTCAGAGGCGGTGAGTATTTTTTAAGGTCAACTTCTATAAAATGTTTCCCGAGAAATAGAAAAAATAAAACAGTTATTAAAAAATAGCCTTTAAATCTTGCCAACTTCATTAAGAATCTTCTCAAAGTCAGGAAAAGATATACTTATACAATTTGCACCTCTAATCACAGTTTCTCCCTCGGCGCAAATCCCGGCTACAGCAAGAGCCATTGCTATTCTATGATCTGACCAGCTCTCAACCTCTTGCCCTTTGAGTCTTCCTGTTCCAAAAATCACCATCCCATCCCTTCTTTCCTCCACCCTGGCGCCCATTTTGCTAAGTTCGGTGCAAATTGCCTTTATTCTATCGCTTTCTTTAATCCTCAACTCCTCTGCTCCCTCAATTAAGGTCTTTCCCCTGGCAAAACAGGCAACAACAGCTAAAACAGGTATCTCATCCAGAAGCCTTGGAATCTCCTCTCTTTTAATTTTAACCCCCTCAAGCCCTTCTCTTCCTTCCACTTCGATATCGGCTATATCCTCATTGCATCTTACATTTTTATTACAGAGCCTTATCTTTGCCCCCATTCTTTTTAAAACATCAACAAATCCAAGCCTTGTGGGATTAACCCCCACATCCTTGATTTTTATTTTTGAGCCTTTCAATATTGCTGCTCCTCCAATAAAAAAAGAGGCAGAAGAGATATCTCCGGGGATAAAAAAAGACTTTGCCTCAAGCCTCTGCCCTCCCCAAATAGCTACTTTATTCCCGTCAATTTCCATCTTCGCTCCCATATAACTTAGCATCCTTTCGGTATGGTCCCTTGATTTATAAGGCTCAACAAGGCATGTTTTACCCTTTGCATAAAGTCCGGCAAGGAGAAGACAGGATTTAACCTGAGCTGATGCCACTTTTAAATTGTGGGTCTTGCCTGTAAGACTTTTACCTTTAATACTTAAGGGAGCAAAATAACCTTTCCTTGCCCATATATCCGCTCCCATCTCACACAAAGGGATAACCACCCGTTCCATTGGTCTTTTTCTTAAAGAGGAGTCGCCAGTTAAAACTGAATAAAACTTCTGGCCGGCAAGAAGTCCTGAGACAATTCTCATGGTTGTCCCGGAGTTCTGGCAGTCAAGCACATTTTCTGGTTCCTTCAGCTCCAGACCTTCTCCTTTAACTAAAATTCTCTCCTCTCTTTCCTCAATCTCTACCCCCAAACTCCTCATACACCTTAAAGTGGCAAGACAATCCTCCCCTCTCTGAGCCCCTTCTATAGAAGATATACCTTCTGCAATAGAGGAAAAAATAAGAGCTCTGTGGGAGATAGATTTATCTCCCGGGACATTTATCTCTCCCTCCAAAAATCTCAAAGAGCTTACGACCAAGATATTTTTTCTTCTATCCAGTAAAACCACCTATACCTCCCTTCCAACACTTGCGGCAACCTTTTTTATCTCTTCCATGAGCTGTGCAAAATCACCAAATGGAAGAGACTGAAATCCATCCGACAAAGCTTCCTCAGGTCTTGGATGCACCTCTATTAAAAGACCATCTGCTCCCATAGCAACAGCTGCTCTTGAGAGAGGGAGCACAAGCTCTCTTTTGCCTGTTCCATGGCTTGGATCAATTACCACTGGAAGGTGAGAGTAAATTTGAGCAAGAGCTGCTGAACCCAGGTCAAGGGTAAAACGAGTAGAATCCTCAAAAGTCCTTATACCCCTCTCACACAGTATCACATTGTGATTCCCGCTTGAGAGGATATACTCTGCTGACATTAAAAATTCCTTTAGAGTAGCTGCCATGCCTCTTTTTAAAAGAACAGGTTTTTTTATTCTTCCGGCTTCCTTTAAAAGGTCAAAATTTTGCATATTTCTTGCCCCAATTTGGACTATATCTGCATACTGACACACAACTTCAAGTTGCCTTGGATCCATAGCTTCAGTTATAACAGGAAGATTTACTTCTTTTGAAACCTCGGCAAGATATTTTAAGCCTTTCTCACCAAGCCCCTGGAAGGAATAAGGAGAAGTGCGAGGTTTGAAAGCTCCTCCTCTTAAAACAGAACCTCCTGCCTCTTTGACAGCCTTTGCTGTCTCCAAGAGAATCTTCTTGTTTTCTACGGCACAGGGTCCTGCCATAACGACAAGCTTTTTACCCCCTATAACAATATCTCTGACTTTCACAAGAGTATCTTCTTTTTTAAAATCCCTGCTTACAAGCTTATAGGGCTTTGAAATAGGAGTAACCGATTCCACAATAAACATGGACTCAAAGATATGACGAGTTCTTATGGCATTTTCCCCAATCACTCCTATTATTGTTCTCTCCTTCCCTCTTGAAACATGAGGGGTAAACCCTAATTCCTTTATCTTTTCTATCACATGCTGAATGCCTTTTTCTGTTGTTCCTGGTTTTAAAGTTATAACCATTTTTACTCCTCTTTACTCTCCTTTAGGGTAAGAACCTAAAATTTTCAAGAAAAAGCACTTTTCCTCAAGCTCTGACAAGGCTTTTTTAACCTCCTCGTCATCCTTATGCCCTTCGAAATCAACAAAAAAGACATATTCCCAGGCCTTTTTCTTTGTCGGACGTGATTCTATTTTGGTCAAATTAATTCCGTGTTCTCTGAAAGGAGCAAGCATTTCATAAAGTGCTCCTACTCTATCCCTGATAGAAAAAAGTATGGAGGTTTTATCATCTCCACTTTTTTCAGTATATTCTCTTCCAATTACAAGAAACCGTGTGTAGTTGTGGGGAGAATCTTCTATGTGTTCCTCCAGAATATCAAGTCCATAAAGTGCGGCAGCCACCTCAGAAGCTATAGCGCAGGCTCCCTCCTCCTCTGCAGCAAGCTGAGCTGCCTTTGCCGTGCTCTCTGTTTCACAAATCTCAACAGAAGGAAGATGCTCTTCAAGCCACATTCTGCATTGAGCTATAGCTTGAGGATGCGAATAAACCTTTCTCACATCTTCCAACCTCCCCTTTCCCACAAGGTGATGGGCTATCTCCAGAATTACCTCAGCACATATTTTCAAATCAGAGTCAAGAAACATGTCAAGAGTATGAGAGACAATTCCTTCGGTGGAGTTTTCTATTGGTACAACTCCATAGTCTGCTTTTCCTTTTTCTACAGTGGCAAATACCTCTCTGATATTCTTTACGGGTATGTATTCTGCACCAGGACCAAAGTTTCTTATGGCTGCAAGATGAGTGAAAGTTGCAGGTGGACCAAAGTATACCACTCTTAGCTTTCTCTGCAGAGAGAGACAGCAGTTAATAATGCTCTTAAATATCTCTTTTAAGTACTTGTTTGGGATAGGACCTTTATTTAACTTTGTAAGCTTATCGACAACTATTTTTTCTCTTTCTGGAGAATAGTAACCCTTCCCCTCCTTTTCCTTAATCTTAGCTATTTCCAGAGCTTTTCTTGCCCTCTCATTTAAAAGCTTGAGAATCTCAAGGTCTATTTCATCAATCTCCTCTCTTAATTTCTCCACGCTCATTTTCCTCTCCTTCCTTTAAAAAATTAAAAAGTGCCTCTAAGGCAAAAACATACCCCCATCCACCAAATCCACATATCTGCCCTATGCAAACCGGGGCTATAAAAGATTTATGTCGAAATTCTTCTCTTTTATAGACATTTGAAATATGAACTTCCACCGCAGGTAAAGAAACAGCAGCTATTGCATCTCTTATAGCAATGCTTGTGTGAGTGTAAGCTGCAGGATTTATTATAATGCCCTGAGCCCAGTTTTTTGCCTCATGAATAAGATTTACAATTTCTCCCTCAGAATTGGACTGCTCAATCTTAACTCTGCAACCAAGTTCTTTTGCTTTTTTGGCTATCATTTCATTTATGGAGGTAAGGGAAAGTTTTCCATACCACTCAGGTTCTCTTTCTCCCAGAAGATTTAAGTTTGGGCCATGTATAACAAGTATACTAATCATCTATAATCTCCCTCAAAACCTTTCTTACGATAGAAGGAGGAACATCACTTGTTAAAAAAACATCTCCAATATCTTTCGGTAAAACAAAGAAAATTTTATCTTCTCTTTTTTTCTTATCAACCTTTAAAGCATCCATCACTTCCTCAGGCTTTACTCCCTTTGCCTTTAAAGGCAAGCCTGCCTTTTCCACAAGATTTTTTATCCTTTCAAAAGAAGTTGCAGGTAAAATACCCATTTCTCTTCCTATTTTAGCCTCGCCCACCATTCCTACGGCAACTGCTTCGCCATGTGTATACCTTCTGTAACCTGAAACCTTCTCAATAGCATGAGCTATTGTGTGCCCAAAATTTAAAACCTGTCTTAGACCTTTTTCCTCTTTTTCATCCTCCTCCACAATCTCCATCTTCACCTTAACTGCTTTTTTTATCACTTCCTTGATAATACCTATATCCCTGGATATAATTTTTGATATATTATCCTCAAGATAAGAGAAAAACTCTCCGTTTTTTATAATAGCACACTTTATTATCTCTGCCAGCCCCTCTCTTATCCTTCTTAAAGACAAAGTTCTGAGTAAAACAGGGTCTATTAAAACAAACTTTGGTTGATAAAAAGCACCCACAAGATTTTTACCCTGAGGCAGGTTAACTCCAACCTTACCACCCACCCCTGAATCAACCTGAGACAAAAGTGTTGTTGGAACCATGTAAAAACGTATCCCTCTCATGAAAGTAGCTGCTGCAAATCCTGCAAGGTCACCAACAACTCCTCCTCCAAGGGCAAGAATTGAAGAACCTCTATCAAATCCTTTGCTCAGGCAAAAATCATATATCTTCCTCACTCTGCCAAGAGATTTAGATTTTTCTCCTGCAGGAACCTGCAGGCAGTAAACATCAAATCCCCGCTCCTCCAAAGATTTTCTCGTCGCTTCTCCATAAAGAGGAAAAACATTTGTGTCAGAAACTATGAGTACTTTTCTACCAGAGGCAAAATTCTTTGCAACTTCGCCCACTTTTTCCAGTAAAAAACCAATAAAAACAGGATAACCTCTTTCTTTTAAACCAACAAAGAGCCTTTCGGGTTTCAAGATTTTAACTATTTCATCCACAACTTGCGAAACACTTAAAAAAGATGTGTCAATTGTAACATCGGCCTTTTTGTAAAAAGGCTCTCTTTTTTTAAGAAGTTTTTTAATAGTGTTTATCCTTTTATCAAGAGCGGCATCAAGAAGAGGTCTTTCTCCTTCTTTTTCTGTCCTTTTTAAAATCACCTCAGGTCTTGCCGTGAGGCAGATAAGAAGACCTTTTCTTCGTAAATTTTCAAGATTTTCCTTTCTTACAATTGCGCCCCCTCCTGTGGAAATTACACTCTCATCGGTCTTTGCCAATTCTTTTATAACTTCACTCTCCACCCTACGAAAATAATCCTCTCCCTTTTCAGAGAAGATTTCGGGAATGGAGCGCTTTTCCCTTTCTTCAATAATCTTATCAACATCAAAGTACTTTTTCCCAATAATTTTAGAAAGTCTTTCTCCAACTGAGCTTTTACCTGTCCCCATAAAACCAACAAGAATAATATTCATAACCCTTTGCCCCTACCACTTTTCTCTTATATATTCCATGTAAGAATTATAGTTTCTTTTCATCTCCTCCAGACTATCCCCTCCAAATTTTTCCCTCATCGCTCTTGCAATCTCTACCCCAACAACTGCCTCTGCTATAACAGAGGCAGCAGGAACTGCACAAACATCGGATCTTTCCTTTGCTGCTTTTACCTCTTTTTTACTTAAAATATCAACAGATCTAAGAGGTCTTGCCAGTGTTGATATGGGCTTCATAGCTGCTCTCATGATAACAGGCTCTCCTGTGGTCATTCCCCCTTCAATACCACCGCATCTATTGGTAAACCGATAAAAACCTTTGCCCTCTGTATAACCTATCTCATCCTGTACCTCTGAGCCAAAACAAAAAGCACACTTAAACCCCATCCCTATCTCCACACCAACTATTGCCTGAATGCTCATAACAGCAAAGGCAAGTCTTGCATCAAGTTTCAGGTCCCACTGAATGTAACTTCCAAGACCAGGGGGGACTCCTAACACTACAACTTCAAAAACACCACCCAGGGTGTCTCCTTTTTCTTTTGCCTTATCTATAAGCTCTTTCATCCTTTCCTCAATTTTCTCATTTCCACATCTTAAAGAAGAAGCTTCAATCCTTTCATAGTTTTTTAAAGCTTTTTGCCAATCTGTATTATCTTTTTCTTCCCCAATTTGAATCACTCTACTGAAAATGGATATACCAAACTCCTCAAGCAACCTCCTGCAAACAGCACCCGCTGCAACTCTTGCCACTGTCTCCCTTGCACTTGCTCTTTCAAGAACATTTCTTAAATCAAGAAAATTATACTTTATCCCCCCCACAAGATCCGCATGACCTGGACGAGGTTTTGTGAAAAGGGGAAAACTGTGTTCTTCTTCAGGTTCTTTTGCCATCATCAACTTTTCCCAGTTTTTAAAATCAAGATTTGGAATGAAAAGCGAGATAGGGCTTCCAAGTGTCTTTCCAAAACGAACGCCAGATAAAATCTCTACTCTATCTTTTTCTATTCGCATCCTCTCTCCTCTACCATATCCCACCTGGCGTCGCTTTAGCTGCTTGTTTATATATTCTTCCTGAATTC
>DRTT01000174.1 GCA_011372105.1 Candidatus Aerophobota bacterium | reverse complement strand
TCCCAACAGGAATTGTCGTTCAGTGTCAGGATCAAAGATCCCAGCATAAGAATAAAGCAATGGCTTTCAGGATTTTAAAATCACGCCTGCATAATTTAAAAGAGATGGAAAAAAGAAAGGAGCAAAAGAAAAGATATGAAGAGAAAGCAAGAATTGAATGGGGCTCACAGGTAAGGTCCTACGTCCTTCATCCTTACAAGATGGTAAAAGACCACAGAACAGGCATTGAAGTATCTGACGTGGAATCTGTTCTCAATGGAGAAATTGACGAGTTTATAATAGCTTCTTTAAAACAAAAAAGTAAAAGTTAATGGAGGAAAAAATGGAAAACTCCTACATAGATATAGGAATAGGAAGAAAAGCAAGAAGAGCTTATGGGTTTGATGAAGTAGCACTTGTTCCTGGAAATGAAACAATTGACCCTGAGGATGTTGACATAAGCTGGCAAATAGGAGATATCTCCTTTAAAATACCCATCCTGGCTGCAGCAATGGATGGAGTTGTGGATGTTAGCTTTGCTATAGAGATGGGAAAACTTGGAGGTCTTGCAGTTCTTAACTTAGGAGGGATTCAAACCCGATACGAGAATCCACAAAAAGTTATTGAAGAAATAATTCACTCCTCCCCTGAAGAGGCTGTAAAGATAATTCAAAAAATATACAAAGAACCCATAAAAGAAGAGCTAATTGAAAAAAGAATCTCCCAAATAAAAAAAGCAGGTGTTGTAGCAGCTGTCTCCTGCATTCCTCAGCAGGCAAAAGAATTTGGGCCAGTAGCACAGGAGGCAGGAGCTGATATTTTTGTAGTGCAGGCCACAGTTGCAACAGCAAGATACATCTCTTCAAAAAGGGAGGCTCTTGACTTTAAAAGCTTCCGTAAATTAATGTCAATTCCTATCATTGCAGGAAACTGTGTTACTTACAAAGCTGCCTATCAATTAATGGAGACAGGAGTGGACGCAGTTTTAGTTGGAGTTGGACCTGGTGCAGCCTGCACCACAAGAGAAGTCTTAGGTGTGGGTGTGCCTCAGGTAACAGCTACAATAGATGCGGCAGCTGCAAGAGATGATTATTTTAAAAAGACGGGGCGTTATGTTTCCATAATCACCGATGGAGGAATGAGAACAGGAGGAGACATCTGTAAAGCCTTAGCTGCAGGAGCAGATGCAGTGATGATTGGTTCAGCTTTTGCTCGAGCAAAAGAGGCACCGGGCAAAGGATATCACTGGGGAATGGCAACATCAGACGAGAACCTTCCACGAGGGGCAAGAGTATGGGTTGGAACAACAGGAACCTTAAAGGAAATCCTGTATGGCCCTGCCCGTCTGGACGATGGCTCCCAAAATTTAACCTGGGCAATTAAGACAAGCATGAGCTACTGTGGAGTTCATAATATAAAGCAGATGCATAAGGTGGAAATAGTAATTGCACCTGCTATTAAGAGTGAGGGGAAATTTTTCCAGCGGATTCAGCAAATACCAAAAAAATAAAAGTTAAGCTTTAAAAATCAAACAAGTTCAACTTTCCCCGATTTCAAGCAAGAGGTGCAGATGTATGTTTTAAGAATGCTATCCTTAATTTTGATTCTCTTCTTCTGAAGATTTGGCAACCACCTTCTTTTAGCTCTGTGTCCGGATCTGCTTACTCTGTGCCCAACGGAAGGACCTTTGCCACATATATAGCATTTGCGAGCCATATAACTCTCCTTTTAGTATTTGCTAAATTTACACACTTTAATAAAATTAGCATAATTTTATTAAAGTGCAAGAGAAGAAATTTATAAAAAATGAAAGAAGACAAAAAAATAAGAGAAAAATACACCAGAGGAAGAAAGGTAACTATTTTAAGTATCTTTGTAAATGTATGCCTTATTTTTTTAAAGCTTCTGGCAGGTATTTTCGGGCATAGTGCAGCCATAATTGCTGATGCTCTGCATTCTGCCTCCGACCTTATCACAGACTTTGCCTGTATTGTGGGATTAAAATACAGTAGTAAACCAAGCGATGAAAAACACCCTTATGGACATGAAAAAATAGAAACGCTCATAAGCTCAATGATGGGAATATTTTTGATAATAACCGGAGTAAAGATAGGGTATGATGGAGTGAATTCTATTTTTCATCCTCCCCTTTTTGCACCAAAAATTTTTGTCCTGGTTATTGCTTTAATCTCAATTATAACAAAGGAAAGCCTTTACCGCTACACTTTTTTTGTAGGAAAGAAAATAAAAAGTAAATCCCTTCTTGCCAATGCCTGGCATCACAGGTCAGATGCTCTATCCTCCCTTGCAGCTTTTATAGGAATTGGGGGAAGTATAATTGGATTTAAAATTCTTGACCCTGTCGCAGCAGTTATTATAGCTTTTTTTATAGTAAAGGCAGGGGTAAAAATATCCTTTGAAACATTTGAGGAACTTGTAGACTCATCTGTCAGCAGGGAGCTTATTCAACAGATAAAAGAGATAGCCTCTCTCACCCCGGGAGTGGCAGGAGTCCATAACATACGTGCAAGGCATATAGGAAATTCAGTGATAGCAGAGATTCATGTGGAAGTTGATGGAGAGATAAGTGTTAAGAGAGGACATTCTATAAGCGATGAAGTTGAAAAGAGAATAATAGAGAATGTAAAAAAGGCACAAATAAGAGAGGTGGTAGTGCATATTGAGCCTTTTGAAAGAAGAGAAAAAAAGGAGTCTTAAGATGAGCTATCGGAGAGTAACACCAGGAATAATAAGTAAAATAGAAGAAATAGTGGGTAAAAAATATGTGCTAACTGAAAAAGAAGATCTTGAGCCTTATTCTCGTGACGAAACACCCGGGTTAAGCTTTTTCCCAGAGATTGTGGTTAAGGTGGAAAATTCAAAACAAATTGTGGAGCTTTTTAAACTTTGTAACAAAGAGAAAATACCTTTAACTCCGCGAGGAGGAGGAACAGGACTTACCGGAGGAGCAATTCCTGTAAAAGGAGGAATTGTCCTATCTTTTGAAAGAATGAATAAAATAAAAGATATAGACAGAGAAAACTACATGGCAGTTGTTGAGCCCGGGGTTATCAATGGTAATCTTCAGAGAGAACTTGCCAGAGAAGGACTTTTCTACCCTGTAAATCCTGCCAGTATGGATAGCTGCACCATAGGGGGAAATGTTGCTCAATCTTCCTCAGGAGCAAATGCAGTAAAATACGGAGGAACAAAGGAATATGTGAGTGGGCTTGAAATAGTAACTCCCACACAGGATGTAATTAAAGCAGGTGGTAAGCTTGTAAAAAATGTTACAGACTATAAGTTAATCCAACTTGTAGTGGGCTCAGAGGGAACTCTTGCGGCTATAACCGAGGTGGTGCTAAAAGTTATCCCTTTACCTGAGGTAAAAATAGACCTTGTTGTAGGTCTTGACGACCTTTCTCTTCTTCAAAGTATCCTTAAAAAAATATGGCAGGAAAAGATAATTCTAACAAGTATTGAATACATTGAGGAATTTGCAGTAAAAATAACAAAAGAGTATGTTCAAAATCCTCCTTTTCTCCCCTCTGCACATCATTACCTCATGATAGGAATAGATGGAGAGGAGGGGGAGGTAAATGAAAGGATGGAAAATTTAGAAAAAATCTTCACAGAAGAAAATGTCCAGGATGTGCTGGTGGCACAGGACCGCAAACAACAGGAAGATCTGTGGAAGTTCAGACAATCTGTGAGAGAAGCTCTCCTTAACTCCGGTGCAAGTATGGTTGAGGAGGATATAGTTGTTCCTCGGGGTAAAATAGTAGAATTTATGGAAAAAAGTAAAAGGGTTTATGAAAGCTACAGCTTAAAAACCGGTGTCTACGGACACTTAGGAGATGGAAATGTTCACTATAATTTTATAAAACCTTCTAAAGAAGAAAAAAACTGGGAAGAAAACGTTGAAAAAGCCCTATATGAACTTTTCAAAATAGCAATATCTCTGGGAGGAAAAATCTCCGGTGAACATGGCATAGGTCTTACAAAGAAAAAATTTCTGCATCTTGCTTTAACCAGGGCAGAAATTGAACTTTTACGAAAGGTAAAAAAAGCCTTTGACCCCAATAATATACTCAACCCAGGAAAAATATTTGACCTCTGAAAGATAGAAAAAATGGCTGTATGGAGTCAAAAAATAGTTGACGTGGAAGTGGATGGTTTTGTCATTCCGGCATCTTCTTCCAGCTGGCATGACTGCGGATCCTGGATGGTCTGGGTGGAACTTAACCCTTACAGGTTAGGAGAAAAAATTCCGGGAAATCATTTTTACAATTTAAAAATAAACCTTTACTCTCCCAGAGTAAAATACGGTCTTTCTCCAGGAGAAATGGAGAAAATTGGAATAGAAATTGAAAAAATAATTGACACCTACGTCTATAATCTGGAAAAAGCAGAACTTGTAGGAAAGGCATACCGCAAGATGTTCACCGGAACCTTAATTGCCTACATAATAGCCCTTGTTACAGCCTATGGATGGTGGTTTATATGGTTCAGACAACCTTTCCACGCTTTTGTAGGAATAGATAACTGGTGGAAAAGGCTTAAAGCAGGGAAAAAGCTTGCAAATTATCACATAAGAGAGGTAACTCCTGGAAAAGAAGAGAGAAAGCAACAAGCTATAGATGAGGTTTACCGTTATTTTAAAACACTAAAAGGAAGATACCTTGAGATATGTCAGAGATTAAGAGACTACTGCAAGGCTAAAAAGTTAAAAAATCCTGCATTTGAAAAAATAGAAAATGCTTACAGACAGATAATCTTATCCGAGATTGAAGACAGTTTCCTTGTAAAGATGATAGCCCACACCCTGCCCCAGAAGATAGTTCGCTTTTTCCTGGGAGATATGGTATTAATACCAAAAATCCCCACGCCAAGAATACTTGTTCCTGTGAGAGACCTTGATTTTGACCTTTCTCCCTACCTGGAGGAGGAAAATGGCTAAAATAGACCTTTATAAAGTGTGGCAAAAAGACGGATATACACTTGTAACCCATACAGACCCTATTTTTTTCACTGACAGGCTGGTAAGAAATCAGAAAATATCAAGAAGAAGAGAGAGCCTTGAAATTATTCTTAACGTGGAAAAAATAGAAAACTATCTCTGGGAGGTTGCAGAAAACTCTCCCTACTTAGACGTGGTAGAGGAGGATGGAAGTTTAAAAATTGCTCCCAGGAAAAAAATTTCTCCTGAATTTGAAAAAAACCTCTTATGTGCTTTCAGGGACACATTCTTC
Organism: Candidatus Aerophobota bacterium; assembly: GCA_011372105.1. The sequence goes on along the minus strand of DRTT01000174.1, from coordinate 1,464 downwards.
CAGGAGGAGAATATCACCAATCAATACCTTCTATACCAGGACCTTTTCCTCTATTACGGAAGATACAGGTTCGGTGGATTTTACGGAATAATTCATAAACTCTTCCCCCTCGTTTTTATAATGAGAGTGGTCAAGGGATACCAGCCTATGGTCTGGCAGATGCTTATCGTTGACCCTTATTTTTTAAATAAAACAAAGGAAAAAATAATTTCCTGGTATGAGGAAATAGAGGAAGGTGCAGAATACGCTTTTTCCAACATAACCCTTGTCCAGAAGGAAAATCTCGCTCTCAAGGTTTTAAATAACATAGTAAGGAAAAATAAAGGAAAAGAAGGATTCAATATAGCCTCAAAGCTTTGTGGAAGACTTGGGCTTGGATTTTTAAAAGACTTTTACTGGGTAGCAACCCAGGCAACAGAAGATACTGAATGGGACATATATAAAAAACCACCTGTGCCATTTACCCTCTGGCCGGAGAGAAAAAGTGAATAAACTAAGAAAGTGGCTTGTAAAAAGACTGGACAAAAAAATAGACAGGATAATAAAAAGCTCCAAAATTGACCTTTCAATGTATGATAGTGGAGTTATAGACTATAGCCTTATAAATCAGCCTGAAATTAATAATTTGAGAGAGATACCTTACCCTGAGTTTATTGAAAGAGTGGCTCAAATAATAGAAGAAAACAACCTCCCCATACAAATTGTTCCTGTGAAGGACTTTTTTAATCCAAAAGAGGACTTCAAAACAGAATCCCTTGGTTATAAAATCTACACCTTTGAGCTTGGAAACCCCTCCTCTTCCAACAAAATTGTAATAGAGGGGACATGCCATGGAGGGGAAAGAATTCACTCTTTAACCTGCATTATTATCGCCCTTTCTCTTTGCAAGGAAGGTCCCTTAAGGGAAAAAATTCTTGAAAACTCCCACATTTCTATTCTCCCTGCTGCTGATCCACTCGGCTGGCAGAAAAAGACAAGAGCCTATGTTAATATGAGAGGTGATGAAACAAGAAACCCTGTGGTCGTAAACATGCAACATATAAGAAATCTTTTTGGCTGGAGTGATACAAACGCTGTTTTTGGAAGAAACCTGGAGGAGGCAAAAAGTGCAAGAGTAAGAGCTATTGAAAAACACTTCCTGGAAAGATTTGGACCTCCCACACTTTACAATTCTCTGCATGAAACAGTAATGTTTGGCTCCCACCTTTTTTATGGCAATGCAGGAGTAATGATCCTCATTCACCATTACTTCCCGGAGAAGGTAAGAGATGTAATTTTCTCTCTTCGTTACGCTTTAACAAGAGGCGAGAAACTGGAGAAAGCTTTAAGAAAATTCAATCCCCTGGCAGAGCTAAAATATACAGAGGAATACCTTGAATGTCATCCTGCTTTTGAGAAAGCAAAATCTATAAGAAACTACATAAAAAAACTTGGAATAAGAACCTTTGAGGATAAATTCTTCAG
>DRTT01000053.1 GCA_011372105.1 Candidatus Aerophobota bacterium | reverse complement strand
CAATTTTTTTAACTCATTGCAGTCTGAGATGCGTCTTCTGTCAAAACTACCCGATTTCACAACTTGGCTATGGAAAAAAAATCACCATTGAAAGATTAGCCGAGATAATGTTAATCTTACAAAAAAGAGGTTGCCATAACATAAATTTTGTTACTCCCACTCATTTTACCCCTCAAATACTGGCAGCTATTGATAGAGCAATAGACGGGGGGCTGAAAATACCAATTGTCTATAATTGTGGAGGCTATGAAAAAGTTGAGACTTTAAAACTTCTTGAGGGGATAGTAGATATATATCTTCCCGATATAAAATATGGGGGAGAAGAGGAGGCTAAAAGATACTCCAATGCACAGGATTATTTTGAGGTGGCAAAAAAAGCTGTAAAGGAAATGTACAGGCAGGTTGGAGAATTAAAACTGTCCCCAGATGGGATAGCCTGCAAGGGACTTATTATAAGACATCTTGTGCTTCCTAACGATATTTCAAAAAGCGAAAAAGTTCTAAAATTTATAAAAGAGGAAATTTCTTCTGAAACTTATGTGAGTATAATGAACCAGTATTTCCCGGCTTATAAAGCTCTCCATCTTAATGAGCTGAATAGAAAGGTTAAGAAAGAAGAATACAGAAAAGTTCTAAATCTTGCCAGAAGACTTGGTTTAGAAAAAGGATGGAAACAAACCGTCAAAGAAGTTTGAAATGAAAGAGAAAAAAAATATCCTGACAAAAAAACTACTTCCCTGGATAGCTACTTACATCTCTATTTTTGGAACAGCTCTTTTTGTAATAGAATACGGATTTTACCTCCCTTACAAAACTGCAAGAATTTTTCACTTTTTTATTTATCTTTGCAGCATAATATTAATTTCACAGTTTTTTTTAAAACTTATTTTTCTGGAAGCTAAAGAAATTATAAAAGAATACAAAATTGAGCTAATTTTAATATCCTTTTTTGGGATTTTCTTAATCTTATTAAAAACCCATTTTCTCCATCTCAAATTTTTACTTTTGAGAACAGAGGAGTATGTTTTCCTGTGCCAAATTTTTGTAATCGCATTTTTTCTCCTTAAACTTCCTCAGATCAGTAAACTCTTTTTTTTGCCTCGTCTCTCTCCACCATTAATAGTAGCTGTGACCTTTCTTTTTATAATATGTATTGGCACTTTTCTTCTTTACCTTCCCTTATCAACTGCCCCCGGGAAAAACACATCCTTTTTAGATGCACTTTTCACCGCTACCTCGGCAACCTGCGTAACGGGGTTAATTGTAGTCGATACGGGAAGTCATTTTTCCATTTTCGGACAAATTGTAATCCTTTCTCTAATTCAAATAGGGGGACTTGGTCTTATGACCTTTGCTTCTTTCTTTGCACTTTTATCCGGGGGGCTTGGCTTAAAAGAGAGAGTGGTCTTAAGAGAGGCTGTAAGATACCAGAATTTAAGTAAGATAGGATACCTTGTTCTATACATTCTTCTTCTAACTTTTATAATTGAAAGTGCTGGAGCTTTGCTTCTTTACTTTCAGTTCCTTCCTCAGGCAAAAAACAGTCTATCAGCATTTTATTCTGCTCTTTTCCACTCCATATCAGCTTTCTGTAATGCAGGATTTTCCATTTATCCTGATAGCTTCATAAAATACCAGAAAAACACATATGTAAATCTTACAATGACCTCTCTTATAATATGCGGAGGATTAGGATTTGTGGTAATTGTGAACCTGCTGGATTCTTTTTTTGCCTGGTTTAAAAAAAGAAAAAGGACAATCTCGCTCCACACAAAGCTTGTAATTGTTACCACTTTGATTCTCATTGCAACTGGAACATTTTTTATTTACTTAGGAGAAAAAAATAACCTGTTAAAAGATATGACTTTTAAGAATAAAATACTTGCTTCTTTTTTTCAATCTGTTACTGCAAGAACAGCAGGATTTAACACTATCCCCATAGACAAATTAACAAAATTTTCCTCTTTTCTTCTGATAATTCTCATGTTCATAGGGGCATCTCCTGGTTCAACAGGTGGTGGAATAAAAACAAGTACATTTGCTACCCTGATACTTGCTATAAAATCAATGATTCAGGGAAAACATCAGGTTGAAGCTTTTAAGAGAACTATTCCTCAAATTTATATTTATCAGGCACTCTGCGTTGTTACTCTTGCTCTTGGATGGAGCAGTATTTCAACCCTCTTTTTGTCCCTTACTGAAAATGCAGATTTTCTGAATATTTTATTTGAAGTATTTTCAGCCCTTGGGACAGTGGGACTTTCCAGAGGAATAACTTCCCATCTTACCAACTTCGGAAAAATTATTATAATTATTACCATCTTTGTAGGAAGGGTTGGACCTTTAACTTTAGCTTTAGCTATCAGCGGTAAAAAAGTGGCAAAACTTTACGAATATCCAGAGGAAAGTATTATTATAGGATAACAAAATGCGTAAGTTTGCAGTAATTGGTCTTGGTCGATTTGGCGCTACAGTGGCCGAAGCTCTCGCGCGGAGAGGAGTAGAAGTAATAGCTATTGATAAAAACCCAGAACTTGTTGAAAAATTTAAGGAGATAGTAACTCTTGCAGTTAGACTTGATTCCACAGATGAGGAGGCACTTCTTTCCCAGGGAGTTGATAAGGTGGATGTTGCTATCGTAAGCATTGGTGAGTTTGAATCCTGTATTTTGACAACAGCTTTACTTAAGAAGATAGGGGTTCCAAAAGTTATAACTCGCGCCTCTCATACCATTTCCGACATCCAGGAAAAAATCCTTACTCTTGTCGGAGCAGACAGGATAATTCTTCCTGAAGTGGAGATAGGAAAAAAACTTGCCCAGAGTCTAATCGCTTCCAACATACTGGATTACTTTCCCATTACTGAAAAGTACAGTGCTGCGCAGGTTAACGCTCCAAAAAAATTCTGGGGAAAGAAAATAGGAGACTTGAAAATAAGGCAAAAATATAGAGTGAACATCCTGGAAATACGCAAAATATCAGAAGACAATAAAGTGGAGAAAGTTAACTATCTTCCTCAGGCAACAGATATGATCGAGAAAGGAGATGTGCTCTTAGTGGTGGGAGAAGAAGAAGATATAGAAAGATTTTCCAGAAGTGAGTAAATCGGGAAAGATTGATTTTTATCTAAAATTTATTAATATTAAAAAATGAACTTTTTGCCGGGATGGCGGAATAGGCAGACGCGCATGGTTGAGGGCCATGTGGAGGTTACTCCGTGGGGGTTCAAATCCCCCTCCCGGCATATTTTACCAACCTTTACTAAAACCTCCGGATGAAGAAAAAGATTTTGCCAGAACCTGCCGTTGACAGGAGAAATCTTCTCTGGTAAATTTTTAGCAAAAGTTATACTTTATAAAAGGATTTGCCCTCCCTTTTTTGAATAATAAGGAGGCAAGCAGGGGGAAAATTTATGGAGAAGGAATATTCAAGAATATATCTTATTTTACCGGAAATAAAAGAGCTCATTGCTAAAAAGGAAAGGGAAGAGTTGAAAGAGATTTTTAAGGATTATGAACCTGTGGAAATAGCACAGGTTATGGGAGAATTTTCCCTGAGAGAAAAGGTGTACCTTTTTTCTCTATGGGATCTTGATTTTGCTGCTGATGTTTTTGAAAAACTCGATGAGGAAGAACAGATAGAAATTTTAACCACAATAGATGATGTGAAAAAAAGAGGTCTTCTCAATGAACTTGCACCTGATGAAAGAGCTGACCTTTTCGAGGAACTCTCCCCGGAAATAGCAGAAAGATTTTTATCAATAATGAAAAAGGAGGAGGCACAGGATGTAAAAGAACTGATGAGCTACCCTCCCACAAGTGCCGGAGGAATAATGACAACAGAGTTTGCCAGGGTAAGAGAAAATATGACAGCAGGAGAGGCACTTGAGGAACTTAGAAAAAGCGCAAAAGACCTGGAAATGGTGTATTACATTTATGTTCTCAATGAGAAAGACAAACTCGTCGGTGTCCTTTCTTTAAAAGAACTTATTCTGGCAGACCCTGAAAAAAAGATAAAAAAACTCATGCACCGCAATCCAATAACCTTACCTGTAACAATGGATCAAGAAGAAGTGGCAAAAAGAATAGCAAATTATGATCTTCTTGCCTTACCTGTAGTTGATGAAAATGGAAAAATGAAAGGAATAATTACTGTGGATGATGTTATAGATGTTATAAGAGAGGAAAATACAGAAGATATGTATAAATTTGGAGCGGCAGGAAAGCACAGTGAAGAATACATGAAAATGCGAGCAACAACCATTGCAAAAAACAGACTCACCTGGCTTGTAATTCTCGGCATCACAGGTTTTTTCTCAGGAATTGTAATGCAAAAATTTTCCTTTGCCCTGGAAAGTGTAGTTTCCCTTGCTTTTTATATACCGGTATTGATGGATACAGCAGGTAACGCAGGAACTCAAGCAGCAATGGCAGTTGTAAGAGGACTTGCAATTGGTGAGGTAAGGCTAAAAGACATATGGCTTGTGGTAAAAAAGGAGATATTCATAGGAGGAATAATGGGTATACCCTTAGGAGGAATTACCCTTATCAGAGCAATTATATTCCAAAGGAATTCTCTTCTGGGAGTATGTGTTGCCTTTAGTATGTTAATAGCCATTGTTACTGCCACATCTCTTGGTTCACTTCTTCCTCTCGTATGCAAAAGGTTAAAACTTGACCCTGCAGTTGTGTCAGGACCTCTTATTACAACTATTCTTGATATCTTTTCTCTCACCATTTACTTTGGCGTGTCTATATTCTTTCTTAAAATTTAACCCTGAATTCAAACCAAAGCCTGGAAAATTCCTTTCCCTGTTTTGCTGGTGGTTGACAGTGACTTTCTTTGTGCTATAATCCCCTGAAAAATTAACTTTATGTAGTTAGATTAAAAGGCATAAAAATGAGAGAGAGATATATTGCAGGATTGGATTTAGGCTCGGTCTCGGTAAATGTGATAATTATAAATTTTGAGGGAAAGATAGTTTACGAAGAAAAATATACCCGTCATAATGGACAGCCTTTTAAAAAAGCAACAGAGATCCTGAAAAAAATATATCCTACCTACCCATTTGATTGTGTAGCAGTAACAGGATCCAACGGAGAACTCCTTGCCAGAGAATGGCAAATCCCTTATTTTGAAGAGGTAATCGCCCAGGCAAAAGGAACCCACCATATCGACCCCTCAATAAGAACCATAATTGATATAGGAGGTATGGATGCCAAGTTCATCTCCCTCAACGAAAACGGGGAGGTAACAGATTTTGGAATGAACTCAAGTTGTGCATCAGGAACAGGGTCTTTTCTGGATCAACAGGCTAAAAGATTGGAATTAAACATAGAGGAAGAATTTGCAAAAGTAGCTCTTAAGTCCACAAATCCCGCAAGAATAGCTGGAAGATGTGCTGTATTTGCCAAATCCGATATGATTCATCTCCAGCAAAAAGCAACTCCCATGCAAGATATAACCATGGGCTTGTGTGAGGCCCTTGTCAGAAGCTACAGAAGTAACATTGCTCGAGGTAAAGAACTTAAAGGACCCATTTCCTTTCAGGGGGGAGTAGCTGCTAATAAGGCAATGCTTGTAGCTTTCAAAAAAGTACTTCAGCGGGAAGATATCTTTGTTTTACCTCATTTTTTCTCCCTGGGAGCCTTAGGAGCAGCTCTCTTGCTTAAAGAAAAAGAGGATTCCGGAAATTTCAACCCTGAAAAGTTTGACATCCAGGTTAAAATAAGAAAAGGAAAGAAAGGACTTCCCAAACTCTCCCTTGACTTTGAAGATGAAAAACCTTCAAAGAGAGAAGAAGAATATCAATTTCCTGAAACAGGTGAGCTTGTTGACGCTTATATAGGGATAGACATAGGTTCTGTCAGCACAAACGTGGCCGTCATAGATAGCAATAACAAACTGATAGCAAAAAGTTACCTTCCCACAGCAGGCAAACCTTTAAAAGCTGTCCAGGACGGTTTAAGAGAGGTAAGAGAAAAGGTTGAGGGAAAGGTGAAAATTAGAGGAGTTGGGACCACAGGTTCTGGAAGATATTTAATTGGTGCCTTTGTTGGGGCTGATGTAATTAAAAACGAGATAACTGCTCAGGCAAGAGGAGCTTTAAACATAGACCCCAAAGTTGACACTATATTTGAAATTGGGGGGCAGGATTCAAAGTATATAAGTTTAAAAAATGGGGTTATTGTTGATTTTACAATGAACAAGGCCTGTGCAGCAGGAACAGGGTCTTTTCTGGAAGAACAGGCAGAGGAGTTGAAGATAAATATAAAAAAGGAATTTGAAAACATTGCTTTCACTGCAGAAAACCCTGCAAACCTTGGAGATAGGTGCACGGTTTTCATGGAGTCAGCATTATTTGAACACCTGCAAAGGGGTGTTCCTATACCTGACCTTGTTGCAGGACTTGCCTACTCTGTAGCTTACAACTACCTCAACAAGGTGGTGGAAAATAGAAAAATAGGAAACAACATCTTCTTCCAGGGCGGAACTGCATGTAACAGAGCAGTTGTAGCTGCCTTTGAAAAAATACTGGGCAAAAAGGTTACAGTTCCTCCTCATAATGAAGTTCTTGGAGCAATAGGAGCGGCTATCCTGGCAAAAGAAGAGACAAAAGGTGAAAGCAAATTCAAAGGATTTGGACTTGCTGACGTAAAATATAAAATGGAATCTTTTGAATGCCATGATTGCCCGAATAACTGTAAAGTCAACAGAGTGTTTAT
>DRTT01000002.1 GCA_011372105.1 Candidatus Aerophobota bacterium | reverse complement strand
CACTTTTCAAGAAAACCAAGCCTTTTCATACTGCTTTTACCTGTCACAAGAAGAGCCTTTTTACCAAATCTTTTCGCCTCAACACCAACAGAATTTAAGCTCCCACTTCCAAAAATAATATCATTTGCGGGAAGATAATACCTGAAATTCCTCATTTTGCCCTCCCTTTTAACTTTAATACTGTACATTGTATATAGAATTTGTCAACAAACTAATCCATAAAAATTCCTCCATTAACATCCAGAATCTCACCCGTAATAAATTTTGCTCTTTCTGAGACAAGAAAAAGAACAGCTTCTGCTATGTCCTGTGGCTCTCCAAAGTGCCCCAGAGGTATTTTCTCTATAAATTTTTTTTTCTCCTCTTCAGTCCAGATATCTGTCATTCTCGTTCTAATCTGTCCGGGACATATAGCATTTACATTTATGTTATAAGGAGCAAGCCTCAATGCAAAGGACTTTGTAAGGCAGATAACCCCTGCTTTAGAAGCAGAATAATGAGCACCTGCTAAGATTCCTCCTATCTTTGCCGCAACAGAGGAAATATTTACTATTTTACCCCACCTTTGAGCCATCATGGAATGCATGACTGCTTTTGAACATAAAAATGTTCCTTTGAGGTTTACCGCAAGAACCTTATCCCACCCTTCTTCTGTTATCTTTTCTATAGGAACATAGTAACAGATTCCGGCATTATTAACCAAAATATCTACTTTTCCATATTTTCCTATAATCTCAGAAAAAACCTCGTCCACATTTTTTGCAGAAGATACATCAAGCGCAAATGAAAAAGCAGAAAATCCGGAAGCTTTTATCTCTTCTGCTGTTTTTTCAGCAGTCTTATAGTCCACATCACAAACAGCAACACTTGCCCCCTCTCTTGCCAGAGTCTCACATATAGCTTTTCCTATCCCTCTTGCTCCCCCTGTAACAACGGCAATCCTTCCTTCAAGCTCTCCCATTTAAAACCTCCATTAAAAACTACTATCATAAACTTCTGGATTAATAATGTATTTTGGACGCCTTCCCTCAATAGCCTCAACAACACTTTCTGCTGCCATCATACCCATATTGTAAAGAGCCTCATAGGTATAGGCACCAATATGGGGGGTTGTAATAACATTATCAAGAGATAAAATCGGGCAATTTCTCGGAGGGGGTTCTTCGCTATACGTGTCAAGAGCCGCTCCGGCAATTTTCTTCTCTTTTAAGTACCTGTAAAGAGCTTTTTCATCCACTATTCCACCCCTTGCAGTATTTATCAAGAAAGAGGTGGGCTTCATACTGGAAAGTTCTTTTTCTCCTATAAAATTTCTTGTTTTAGAGGTTAAGGGAAGGTGAAGACTTACAAAATCAGAGTTTTTCAGAAGAAAGTCAAGTTCAACTTTCCTTGCCCCGATTTTCTCTGCTTCAGGATTTTCACGAATATCTGTATAGAGAACCTCCATGTTAAATCCTCTTGCTCTTTTCGCCACAGCAAGACCAATATTTCCCATCCCCACTATCCCCAGAGTTTTTCCCCAGACAGAGTAACCGTAAAATCTTCTCCATCCACCTTCTTTAACTTCCCTGTCTGCTTGAGGTATAAATCGAGCAGAGGCTAAAATTAAACCAAAAGTAAGGTCGGCAACTGCATCAAAATTGGCAGCAGGAGTATTGGTTACAATTATCTTCTTTTGAGTGGCTTTCTTCACATCCACATTATCTATCCCGACACCATACCTTGCAACAATTTTTAACTTATCAGCAAAGGAAAAAGTTTTCTCTCCAACTTTATCCGAGCCAACAATTAAAGCATCAACTCCCCTGACTCTCTCTGAGAGTTCCGCATCAGTTAAGGGACGGCCAACTTCATTCCACAAAAGCTTGTATCCCTTTGCTTCTAAAAACCTTACAGGTTCTTTAACAACTTTCCCAAAAGAAAGAGAGGTAATAAGAACTTTCACTGACAAATCTTTTTTCCTTTCCCAGGGTGAAAGCTTGTAAGAATTTCTTGAGAGTAATTATAGGTGGGTTTGAAAAGAATGTCAAACCTATCCACCTATCTGGAACATAAATCTGTTAGGATTTGCAAAACTAAAAGAGCTTCTTTTTTCCTTAAATTCAAGAGCCGTGTTAATAACTTTATTAATTTCTTTCTCCTGATTTTTTCCTCTTAAAATTTCCTTTACATCTATTTCATAATTTGAGGCAAGACAAGGTCTTAACCTTCCCTCTGCGCTAAGGCGAAGCTTGGAGCATCCTGTACAAAAAGGCTCTGAAAAAGGACTTATAAACCCCACTAAACAGGGAATGTTTTTAATTTTAAAATAAGAGGCAGGACCACCTCCTGAGAAGGAAGCAGGATAAAGCTTCCCCCATTTTTCTTCAATTACTTTTTTAACAGTTTTGTTGGAAAAATAAAAATTTTTGTCTTTTTCCCCATTAAAAGGCATATATTCTATAAACCTCACAACAAGTTTGTTCTTTGCCGCAAAATCAACAAAATCTAAAATCTCCTCTTCGTTTATTCCTTTAAGAACCACAACATTCACCTTTACAGGCTCAAGACCCACCTTCCTTGCAACCTCTATACCTTTTAATACCTTGAGGAAACTATCGCTTCCTGTAATTATCTTGAATTTTTCCCTTTTTAAAGTGTCAAGACTAACATTTACTCTCTTAAGACCTGCTTTTTTTAAATCTAAAGCAAACTCTTCAAGGAACGCTCCATTGGTGGTTAAACAGACATCCTTTATCTTGTCTATCTTTGCAATCATCCTGATAAGCTCTATCACACCTTTTCTCACAAGAGGCTCTCCCCCTGTTATCCTCACTCTTTCAAGCCCCCAGGGTAAGACAAACTTTATAAACCTTAAAATCTCTTCAAAACTTAAAAGCTCCTCTCTTGGCAAAAGAGGAACCTTCTCCTTTGGACGACAGTAAATACAGTTAAAATTACACCTATCTGTAACTGATACTCTCAGATAGTTAATCCTCATTTTCTTCTTTACCTCACTTTATTTTTTTAAACAAAGACATGCACAGCTGTTGCCTTGAAGGCTAAAAAAACCTTATCTCCCTTTCTTAATTCCATTTCTTCAAAAGATGCTTTGGTGATAAGAGCTGTTATTTTCTCACCCACATCCACTGTAACATATAAAACCGGTCCCCTATGTAAAATTTCTTGCACTCTTCCGAATAAAAGATTCCTTGCACTTGAAGACAAAGGATTTCTGGAAATGACTATATCCTCAGGCCTCACAGTAAAATAAACCTTTTCTCTCCCACTTTCTAAATTACAGTTTGTAACCTCCACCTTTATGTTACCTGTATCAATGAAAATATGCCCTTTTTTCTCAACCAGTTCACCTGAGAGAATATTTTTTGCTCTGACAAAATTGGCTACAAAATGAGAGGAAGGTTTTTGAAAAATATCACTTACCTCCCCTACCTGCTCTATCTCTCCCTGATTCATCATTGCAGCTTTCGTCGCAAGATACAAAACATCTTCAAAATCATGGGTTACCATAAAAAATGTAATTCCTGTATCCTGATGAAGTCTTTTAAGATACTCTCTGACCTCTTCTCTAAAACTTGGATCAAGGGAACTTAAAGGCTCATCAAGAAGTAAAACACAGGGTTCCACCACAAGGGCCCTGGCAAGAGCAACCCTTTGCTTTTCTCCTCCGCTCAATGTTTCCGGCAAACGATTTAAGAGAGGTGCAAGATGCAGTTTTTCTATAAGCTCGCTCATTATTTTCTTGGCTCTGACAGGGTTGTTCTTTTTGAAACGCAGCCCATACTTAATATTACCAAGAACGGTCAGGTGAGGGAAAAGAGCAAGGTCCTGGTATAAAATACTAACATCTCTTTTTTCCGGGGGGCTATCTGTGACATCTCTCCCCCCAATATAGATTTTTCCTCTTTTTACTGGGATAAGACCTGCAATAGCCTCCAGAAGAACCGTTTTTCCAGCTCCTGTTGGACCAAGAAGAACAAAAAACTCACCTTTTTTAATAAAAAGGTTAATATTTCTAAGAGAAAAAATCGGGAAATCAACACAGAGATTCTCAATCTTTATCATCTTTTTACACTCTCGGGCATGGAAAAAATACGCAAAATTAAAAAAAGAACAAGGCAAAAAAGAGTAAGAAGAACGGCTACTGGTTGAGAGTAGGAAAGCCCATAAGCCTCAAATCGTTCATAAATTAGAACTGGTGCAACCATGGGATGATAGGCGACAACAACTACTGCTCCAAACTCACTTATTGCCCTTGCGCAGCACATAATAACCCCAACAAGCATGCTTTTCCAGGCAAGAGGAAAGGTAACCTGCAGGAAAGTAGAGAAAAAAGAAGCTCCTAAGCTGCGAGAAACTTTTTCCAATCGAGAAGGAACACTTTTAAAACCATTTTTTGCTGAATTAATATAAAAAGGCATCCCCACAAAAGTTAAAACAACAACAATTCCTAAAATGCTCCCCATCACCCTGATTCCCAACCCGCTTAAAACCCTGCCAAACCAGTAATCTTTCCCCACAACACTTAAAATAGCAATTCCCACAACAGGATGAGGAATAACCATGGGAAGGTCAATTACACTCTCAATTATTTTCTTACCAAAAAAATCCCTGCGAGCGAGAAGATATGCAAAAGGAGTTCCAACAAGAAAAGAAATTAATCCCGCAATAAAAGCAGTATAAAGACTTCGCCAGATTGATTCTAATACTTCTTTATCCCTAAGAGTAAAAACAAGATTTCCCAAGGAAGAAGAGGTAAACATTTTTAAAAGGGGAAAAGTTAAAAAGCAAATGACCAAAGCCCCACAGATAAATGCCACAATTGAAAAAAACTCTTTTCTTCTTTCCATTTTAAATCCCCCGGCATTTTCTTTTTTTATCTGCCTCCAGTACCAACCATCTTTTTAATTTCAGCAGGCAACATCCTCACATCTCCTTTTACAAGAGGTGGAGAAAGAGGTGGTTGACCCATCCTGTCAAGAATTCTCAAACCCTTCTCAGGGCTTAAAAGATACCTTAAAAAGAGATTTGCCACTTTTTTACGAGGGGCATCTTTTAAAATCGTTACACCATAAACTATGGGTTTTCCCTCAATCTCCGCCACCTCTCCGGGTTTTGTACCCTTAACCTTAACTTTTGCTTTCTTATAAAAGTCAGCGTATCTGTAGGAACCAAGGTTAATTTCATCGGGGAATTTTATGAACTTAAGGTTATGCTGCACAGCAACAGACAAATATTCAAAGGCATAGTCCATATTACCTGTTTGAAGCAAGGATATAAGTTCTACTGACTTTGGTCTTATATTTTCTATGGGACGATTTTGAAGACACATTCCGTATAAACCAGGTTTTTTATAGTAAATCTCAGCAAGTTGCAGCACCATAAGACTCCGATAACCGCAGGGATCAATATCAGGGTCAGCGTGACCCCATACAACATCCTTCCTTGTAAGTATTTTATACCAGTTTTCCCTATTTATGACATCGGCGTACCTGCTTTTTTCAGTATAACAGAGGACAATTTGATTTGTGGCAAAAAGGATATTCCAGCTGGCAAATTGAGGCACAAGAAACCTATCAATCAGGGCATAATCAGCCGAAGCTATAATATCACAGGGTTTTTTTAATTCGGTGACCTTTCTGATACATCTTATGCTCCCCGCAGGTTCCCGTAAAATATCCACTCCAGGATAAATTTCCTCAAACTCTTCCTCCATCTTGGCAAAAGGTAAAGTCAGACTTCCTGCATGAAAAATAATAAGTTTTTCCCCCGATTTGCAAAAGGCTGTACTCAAAGAAAAAACAAAACTTACACTTACAAGAAAAGATAATGTTAACCTCAACGGCAAACCCAGCTTCTTCACAACAAATCTCCTCAATATCTATAAACTCTTTCTTTCAATAAAAAAAGCCAATATCGTTTGGAAAGATATTGGCTTTTATAAATCAAAGCAATTTCTTCTTTCCAAACACGGGAGGCATAGCCATTTCTAACTATACCCTACCGGCTATACACCATAGGAAAAACTCCCGTAGGTGCATAGCTCGAAGAAATTGCACCCTTTACCTTTATTCTGCAAAGAGCTTTATAGCTAATTTAATCTTTTAACTTTTATAATAATCTCTTCTGCTTCTTTTTCATCCTCTCTTTTCAAAGGGTCAACTACTGCAAAAGCAAGATTGCCTATCATTTTTTTAACGAAAAAATTAAGAGGTAACCTTTCTCCATTAACAATTATCTCCACCTGGTAATCCTGACTTTTTTCCATAAGTCTCTCCATAAAGTCTGCTATTTCGTATATTTGTTCGGGCTTAAAAACAGGCTTATTTACCTCTATTTCTAAATCACTGACAAACGCAACAACATTTTTAAGTGAATTATCCGGTCTCTCACTTACACCTTTTCTTAAAAGCTCTATTTTCTTTATTTTACTCTCCTCCCTAAAGCCTTCAATTAAAACAAGATCAAAATTATGAAAAACAAGAGAGAGAAAATCAAGAATACCTTCTTCTTTATTCTCTTTTTTCTTTAAAAAAGCAACCTGGCAAGGAGAGGTTAATAAAACTCCGCTTGCTCCTCCCTGATAAAACTTCCAGGAATCTTTCCCTTCTCTATCAAAATCAAAACCATGGGGACAGTTCTTTGCCACGCCTACTCTGTAACCTCTTTTCTCAAGTTCAGGAAGAAGCTTTAAAATAAGAGTGGTCTTTCCTGTGTCTGACCTGCCAACTATTCCAAGAAAAAAAGGCATTTGCCACTTCTAAATTTTCACTTTTGTTATAAAATATCACAAAATTAATTGATGTCAAATCAAAGAACTATCCTCCTATAATT
>DRTT01000093.1 GCA_011372105.1 Candidatus Aerophobota bacterium | reverse complement strand
GCTCCTCCACTTCCTCCTTCTCCAATAATGATTACAAGGATAGGTGTTTTAAGCTGGGACATTTTCTCAAGATTTGATGCTATTGCTTCAGCCTGACCCCTCTCCTCTGCTTCTATTCCAGGGTATGCTCCGGGTGTATCTATGAAACTTATAATTGGGAGATGAAATTTTTCAGCAAGGGTCATAATTCTCTTTGCCTTTCTGTATCCTTCCGGATGTGCCATACCAAAATTACGAGTTAGATTTTCCTTTATAGACTCTCCTTTCTGATGCCCCATCCAGGCGACTTTATGATTTTCTATCTTTCCAAAACCTGCTACTATGGCCTGATCATCAGAACAAAGCCTATCTCCGTGTAGTTCAAGCCATTCATCAAATATTGATTCAACAAGAGTAAGTGTTTTTGGTCTTGCAGGATGCCTTGCAAGTTGAACTCTTTGCCAGGGAGTAAGATTTGTAAAAGTTTTCTCTTCAAGACTTTTTAAGCGTTCTTTTAGACTTTCAATTTCTTCCTTCAGATCAATTCCTTCCTTTTCAGTTAAATTTTTAAGCTCCTGGATTTTGTTTTCCAGCTCAATCAGGGGTTTTTCAAAATTAAGTATGTATCTTGTGTTTTTTTCCTCCATAAGTTAAAACTCTCCTGAATAGATAATTTGGAATGTCCTGTTGCCATTATCTGTATAACGACCTGAAAGGTCCTTGAAATCAATCTCCAAAATAAGAGATGGTGAGTAGCGAACCTTTATTCCCAGGTTAATTTCTCCTCCTGCTTTGCGAAAAGGTTTTTTTACACTGACAGATTCTTTAAAAACATCCTCTGGTTTTACCTCCTTGTGGAAGCCGTTGTTGTACTCCAGTGCAAAAATAAGCTTCGGAGTGACTTCAAATTTTGCTCCCGTGAAAAAGGATATACCGACTTTACCCGGGTTTTCCTCCAGAGAATGGTTTATTCCTCCTGTAACAAGTAAGTTCATATCTTTTAAATTCTTTGTGAGGGCAAGATAAAAACCTTTGGAGTTTATCTGATAGAAGCTTTCTTTAAGTGTAACCTCGTACCCTTCCCATTTTATTTTCTCCCCTTCCTTGTAATATTTTCCATATCCCTGTCCATCAAATCCTACAGAAAGAGCAAAGGGCAGGTTTCCCCCTTCCTCTCCCAGTTTATACTTAAGAGAGAAGGCAGGTTCTGGATTGCTTTTTATAGGTCCTGTCCCCACGATTCCTACTCCTCCATAAGATGCACCTACGGTAAGTTTTTCAGTTAGTCCAGCCGTTCCCTGAACAAGGACTCCTCCCTCCTGGTAAAACCGGAAGTTGAGGTTGTAGCTGTTTTTGTTTAGCACGCTGGCAGTTGGTGTATCAATGAGGTTTACGTCTGTTTGCGCCGGACAAAAGGAAGAAAATCCTAACAAGGTTACAAGGCCTGCAACTATTGCTGCAAAGTATTTCATTGTACCCTCCTTATTTTAATACTTCAGAACAAAGTACAAATTCTATCTTTCGCCTATCACACTTTTCAATGATCTTTTTTAAAGCAAAGGCAGTTCTTATATCAGAATGGGCAAGACCTACTGCCCATCCTTTTTCTGTAGCTTCCAGGATAAGTTTTTTAAACTGACCTTCAATGTAGGTTTCCTCTTTTTTGTTATCAAGGAAGACACAATTAAAAGTTGACTTTACTCCCATCTTTCTTGCCAGAGAGTAACCCACAGAAAAAGGAGAAGTTCTACTGTCCACAAAGAACATCTTTTTTTCTTTCAAAACCTGAAGTAAAGGTTCCATTATTTCCTTTTTTGTGGTGGCAAGTGAGCCCATGTGATTGTTCAACCCCTCAGCATAAGGGATAGATTCAACAGCCTCTTTAACTGTCTTTCTTATCTTTTCCTTTGACATTCCTTTAAGAATTATCCATCTGTAGCTATTTTTAAATTCTCCCGCAGGTTGCATGGGAAGATGAACAAGTATCTGTTTTCCTTTCCTGTGAGCTTTTTCTGCTACTTCTCTTACAAAAGGTGTCCCGGGAATTATTGAAATTGTGAAGGGAACGTTTATCTCTTCAAAAAAGATTTTTATCAATTTGCCGTTGTCTGTATAGCCAAAGTCATCTATCAGAAGAGCAATTTTTGCTTTCTTCAACCAGAAAGTAATCCTGTGGGTTAAAGTTTTGTTTTTCCCAATGTCAAGGTGGATTTTATAAAATTCCCTTCCATTTTCTTCCTCAAGTCTTATAACTTCAAATTCCGGCGGAGAAAATCTTTCCTTTACTCCTTTCAGAAGATCATCAAGGGAAAAGCTCAAAGGAACTTTTACTTTGACTTCTGCTCTTATCTGAGGAAAAGGAAAACCCTTTCTTTTTACCTCTTTTTCCACTTCAAAAAGCCCAAGACTTTTAATTTGTGTTTGAAATGCAGCATCCACATCAGAGAAATTCCTTGCGATCCATAGTTCCCTGTATTGATAATAGACTGTCAGAGAAAGAGCAAATATTATAATCCCAAGTCCTGTTAATATGTAATTTATTACTTTCCTGCCCATTATTTATTAAAAAGAAACAGTTTCCTTCTCTTCCAGCTTTTTTTGTTCCAGCACCGGTAAGGATTTTAAAAGGTTTATAGCCTGAACAAGCTGGTTATCATTAAAAACATCGTTTTCTTTATTTTTATCTTTTTCTCTGAGAACTCTCTCCAGAAGTTCTTTGCTTATTTTTATCCCCTTTTTCTCCAGTTTATTTAAAAGGGGTTTAAGGTCTTTTCCTTCCCATTCAGGATTTAACTCAAGAAATTCCTTCACCTCTTCGGAATTTTTAGCCTCCTCCATAATTTTTTTCTCCTCAGAGGTAGGAGTGAAAGGCCTTATTTCAATATCTGGCTTTATTCCCTGACCCTCTATACAAATTCCCGAAGGAGTATAATATTTTGCCGTGGTCAGCCACAAAGCTCCGCCGTTTTCAAGTGGTATGGCATTCTGGACTGTTCCTTTACCGAAAGTTTTTGTTCCAACAAGGATCCCTCTTTTGTGGTCCTTTATTGCGCCTGCTACTATTTCAGAGGCACTTGCACTTGCCTCATTTATAAGCACTACAAGGGGAAATTCTATCCCTTCTCCTCCGGGATGAGCCGAATAAATATTGCTTTCTGCAGGGTCCCTTCCTCTTATAGAAACAATGGTTCCAGAAGAAAGAAACTCATCGGCAACCTCAACTGCCTGAGATAAAAGTCCTCCAGGGTTGTCTCTGAGGTCCAAAATCAAAGTTTTAACTCCAGACGCTTTAAGAGAAGAAAGAGTCTCTCTCAGTTCTTTGGAGGTGTTTTCGTTGGTAAATCCTATTATTTTTATATATCCTGTATCTCCAAAAATTCTCTTCTTTATATTGGGCAGTGTTATAAGTTCTCTTGTAATTGTATATTCCAGAAGCTCAGGGACACCTTCTCTTTTGATAGTTAGCCTCACCTGAGTGCCCACTTCTCCCCTCATTTTTTCCACTGCCTGATTTAAAGTCATGCCTTCTGTGCTCTCACCATTTATTTTTATGATTTTATCACCGGGTTTAAGACCAGCTCTACTTGCAGGGGTATCCTCAAGAGGGTCAACAACGGTTATAAAGCCATCTCTTATACCCACAACCATCCCAAGGCCTCCAAATTTGCCCTTTTTTTCTACACTCCACTCTTTCCATTCCTCAGCAGTTAGCCAGCGAGAGTGAGGGTCACCCAGAGTTTCCACCATTCCTTTAATTGCGCCCTCTATTAACTTTGAAGGATTAACTTTTTCTATATATTCGTTTTGAATTATCTGATATACCTGAATTATAAGCCTTATCTCAGATAAAAAATCACTTTCCGCCTGAACCTTAACCATCAGTAAAGTAAAAATTAAGGTCAGGACAACCGATAAGGTTAAAAATATTTTTCTTTTGAAAGTTTTACTCATAACAAAAGCCTCTTTACAAGTTTTTCGCTATCTTGAAAGGTTTTTTTGACTTCCTCTTCAGAGAGCCCTGCACCAAGTAAAATTTTTTCTGCTTCGGATAAGGTTAAAAGGTCCTCCGGTGCGTGGGCATCACTTCCTATAATAAGTTTTGCTCCATATTTTCTTGCCAGAGAAGCAACTCTTCCATTGGCAAGGCAGTGTCCCTTTCTTGCAGAAATTTCAAGGTATATCCCCTTTTCAGCTGCTATTTTTACCTCTTCTTCTTTTATAAGTCCAGGATGAGCCAGAATATCTACATCTGCCTCAAGTGCTGCCCGGTTGGTTCCCGGTGGAACAGGTTCAAGAAGAGTCTCTCCGTGAACTATTACAAGTTTTGCTCCTTTCTCACGAACTTTTCTGACATAACTTTTTATCAAAGATACAGGAAGATGGGTAAGTTCTGCTCCCGGGATAACTTTTATGCTTCTTTCTGCTTTGTTTATTTCTTCGCAAAATTTCACAAGAGAAGGAATAACCCAGTCAAGTTTGGTGGAGTCTATGTGGTCAGTAATGCCTAAGACCTTGTAACCGTTCTTTTTTGCCCTCTGCACGAGCTCTGCCGGACAAAGCAACCCATCACTTAAGAAAGTGTGTGTGTGGAGGTCAATCACCTTTTAATCCTTTTTTATAGAAGCATTTTAGCAAATTTTTTGGCCTTTGTAAAGGTTTACTTCAGATTACTCGGAGAGATGGCTGAGAGAAAGTTAACAGGCAAAGCTTAGGAGGGTAAAAGGCATCCTATAATTGAAGCAAAGATTTTAGAAGTATAGATTATTTTAAAAAAGCTATAGAGGTTGTCCTTTATCACTGTAAAAGATAGAATGGAAAAGGATATCCTTTTGGCCTTTCACATGGTAAGATTCCTCTTTCTGCAAGAATCTTCCAGGTAGCAGGTGCTCTTGAGCCATACAACCACCGCCCCTACAAAATTTTGAGGCTTATATCAAGTGAGGGTGCAGAATGTGTTATCTTTCCCACAGAGATAAAATCAGGTCTTAACCTGGCTATACCTTCTACATTCTCAAGGGTTACCCCACCTGATACCTCTATCAAAGTTTTTTGAGACTTCTCCCTTATTATCTTTATAGCTTTCTCCATTTCCTCAAGGTTAAGATTATCAAGCATAATAACATCCACACCTAACTCTGCTACCTCCTCTGCCTCTTTCAGGCTTGTCACTTCAACTTCCACCCTGGAAAAAGGAGGTGCATTTTTAATTGCTTTTTCAACTGCCTCTTTTACACTCCCCACCACTTTTATGTGATTGTCTTTTATTAAAATGCCACTTGTTAAATTGTATCTGTGATTAAACCCACCTCCGACTTTTACCGCATATTTTTCAAGCAAGCGAAGGTTTGGGGTTGTTTTTCTTGTATCAAGGATTTTAACTCCGTAAGGCAGAGCAAGCTCCACAAATTTTCTTGTTAAGGTAGCAATACCACAAAGTCTTTGCAGGAAATTGAGAGCCACTCTCTCCCCCTTGAGGATAGCCCAGGGTGGACCCTCTATTTCAAGGAGCGTATCTTTTTTGCAGAATGTGTCTCCATCTTTTAATTTTTGTATAAACTTAATTTCAGGGAATATAAGTCTGAAAACCTCTTTAGTGACCTCAATACCACAGAGCACCCCTTCTGAATTTGCCACTATTTTTGCTTTTCGTAAGGACATGTCGTCTTTTGGAATTAAAACTTCTGTGGTAATATCTCCTTCTACCATATCTTCTTTCAGGGCATCAAGAATTATTTTTCTCACCGAAGAGACAATCTCCTCCTGCATTTTTTCTCCTCTATGTTCCAATTTTTACAGGACTTACTATCTTTCTTAAAGTGGCAACTGCGGAAAGAGCAGCAAGGTAACTTGTTTTAGGGTTAGTTAAGGAAGGGACATTTCTTACGACAACCTCCATCTCCCCAAAATCTCCCTTAATTTCAATTTTATGCTGGTTTTTAGTAATACCGGGGTCGGCTATTATCTTCACATTTGTTTTTTCCATTCCAATTCCTGCAAGAGAGAGTGTGGCTGATACATTTATGTTCCTGGGAAAGGCTTTTACAGCCTGTTTGCAGTTTCCCTCAAATATAAGGGTGGGTTTTTTAATATTCTTGAGGTCTATTTTGTTTTGAATGACATAAGGCGCATTAAGAAGAGCCTGTGGGGGCTTGGAGGTGGTTATAGATATAGATTTTATATTTTTTTCTCTTGCAGCATTAATCCCGTCAAGACCAGCTATTGCCCCAGAGGGGAAAAATACTTTACATTTTCCCTCCCTTTTTATACTTTCAAGAAGTTCAAGATGATCAAGAACCCCTCCTATGCTCATAATGAGAAGGTCCTTTTCTTCTTTACTTGCAAGAGTTAAAAGTTCTCCCACTATTTTTGGAGAAGCAGCCTCCACAACCAAATCTGCCTCTCTCATCACTTCTTCAATGCCTGAGGCAACCTTTGGCTTTTTAACAAGAGATTTTAAGAGAAAGTCAATCTTTGCTTTTTCTACATCATAAATAATGGAAAGCTCAAGCTGAGGAATGTCTCTATCAACAGCCAGGGCTACCTCTCTACCTATTGCCCCACAGCCAACAAGTCCTATCTTCATTTAAATGAGCGCCTTTTTTGTTGCAAAAATTATAAAATAGCAAAAGATTATGTCAAGCTAAAAACTATTCTTGGAACCTGCTAAGAATAAAAGGATATCTTGCAGTGAGGTCATCTTTTATCTTTACCTGCATATTTATAAGTTCTATCCCGTAGGTATGTAAAATATTCTCCTTTTCTTCTTCAAGATACATATTCTTGATTTGCTGGATGTTTTTTTCTATAAAAGGATACATCATCTCAGGCTTGTATTCGGAAGGCGGATTTTCCTCCTTTAAAAGGATTGATTTGACATATTCCCACTTTTCTTTATCATAAGCCTGCGGATTTTCCTCAATATATC
>DRTT01000139.1 GCA_011372105.1 Candidatus Aerophobota bacterium | reverse complement strand
AGTATGGAATGAGCTTTGAGAAAATTAAAGAATGGGGAGGTTTGGTGATCCAGGTTTCTGGAGGACAGATTCCCCAAGTAGTAAGAGAAGGACGGGCTGATATGTGGGTTGAGGTAGCTCCAGGAGGTCATCCAGCTATAACTGAGGCTATGACTACCACAAATCTGAGAATGATAGAGCTTCCTGAAAAAGTAATAAAGAGCTTGACTAAATATGGTTATTATGAAGATGTTGTTCCAGCTAATCTTTTTCCAAATCAACCATATTCCTTTAAGACTGTTAATCCTGGTACCTGTATTATAGCCCATGCTCGAATGTCAAATGAACTTGCTTACATGATTACCAAGGTTATTTGCGAGCATAAAGATGAAGTAGTTGCTGCTCATGCTTCTATAAAACCGTTTGAACCACGAAAAGCTTGGATGTCTGAAATAAGAGGAGGTGTACCTCTTCATCCGGGAGCGGAACAGTATTATAGAGACAAAGGCTGGATGGAGTAGTGAGTCATATGGAACATCACGCAAGGAGAATAAATTTATTCTCCTTGCGTGCCAGTCCAGTATTGCCTACATGATTTTTTCTTAAAAGAAGGTAAGAGGAGAAAATCAGATGAAATCGAAATTTTCAGTGGGGGTTGGAGTTATCTGTTTTGTCTTATCTTTGATCTGGGTCGTGTTTCAAATTTACATTGTTTCACATCCGTTGACACCCATGGTTCAGAGGCCTCTTCATGTAGCTTTTGCGGTTTCACTTATGTTTCTTTTTAAACCAATCAGGGAAAAAGGTCTTTTAAGGTTCCTTGACTTTGTTTTTGTAGTTCTTGCTATTTTTATTGGTGTCTATTTTATTTACAATGGTGCAAGGATTCAAAGTCGAATAGTTTTTATTGATAAGGTATTTCTTCTGGATAAGATATTTTGTTTTCTCTTAGTGGCAATGTTGATAGAAGGTGTAAGAAGGTGTGTAGGATGGAGCCTTTTGGCAGTAGTTGTAGCATTTTTTCTCTATGGATGGTTTGGTTACCTTTTTCCAAGTTGGCTTCGTTTTGAAGGGATAAAGTTGGATGAATACGTAGAGCTTTTATTTCTGGGAGACAGTGGTATTTTTGGTATACCAGTAGGGACGTCCGTTCGATGGGTTTTTTATTTTGTAATGTTTGGTGCTATTTACTCAATTGTTGGAGGCAGTAAGCTTCTGGTAAATCTGGGGCTTCAGATTACAAAGAGGCAAAAAGGTGGACCAGCTAAGGCAGCAGTTGTAGCTAGTGGCTTAATGGGGACAGTAAGTGGAAGTGCTGTTGCGAATGTGGCAACCACGGGAGTTCTTACTATTCCTTTTATGAAAAAGGCAGGTTATGACAAGGAAACAGCTGGGGCATTTGAAGCCATTGCGTCTACTGGAGGCCAGTTAATGCCTCCTATTATGGGTATAAGCGCTTTCGTCATGGCTGAATTCCTTGGTATTCCTTATTTGAGGGTTGCTTTAGCTGGTTTTCTTCCCGCTATTTTATTTTATACCTCTCTTTTCCTTCTGGCGGATCTACTGGCGAGAGCAAAGGGTATTGAAGGGTATACGATTGACCAAGAGGACAAATTTAACGAGTTGTGGCGCAGATCTTTTTTATTTCTTCCCTTATTTGTAATTATTTTTTACATTATCAGAGGATACTCTCCAACAACTGCTGCACTCTGGGGAACTGTTACTGCGGTTGTTGTTAGTTTTTTACGGAAAGAAACTCGCCTGAATATTTCTAAGACAGTTCAGGTAATTAATTCAATAGGGCGCCAAGCTGCAAATATAGTAGTACCAATGGCTGCTATTGGTATTGTTATAGGAGTGACTATTCAGTCAAATTTAGCATTAAAGTTTTCAAGTAAACTCTTGCAGATAAGTGGTGGTTCTTTGCCTCTTTCTCTGTTTTTTTTAGTTTGTGGGTGTATTATCATGGGTATGGGGATACCGACAGTGGCTGCTTATATTATATGCTCTGTTTTTTTTGTTCCGGCATTAATTAAATTTGGTATTTCTCCTTTGGCTGCACACTTTTTTGTTTTTTATTATGGTGTTCTCGCAATGGTTACCCCTCCAGTTGCTTTAGCTGCGTTTACTGCAGCTGGAATAGCAGGAGGAGATGCTAATAAAGTAGGTATAAGAGCTTTTCTGTTTGGTTTGGTAGCTTTTTTGGTTCCGTTTGCGTTTTTATTTAAACCTGCTTTATTATGGGAGGGGAACTTAGATGTGATTTTAAAAACCGCTCTAATTCAGTTTGTGGGGGCTGTGACTTGGGCAATTTCTTTAGCTGGCTATGTTGCAAAAAAAATTTCCCTGCCTTCTCGCCTTTTATTAGGCTTTTTAGCGTTACTTATTATTATACCCCCAGAGATTACTATAAATCTCTTAGCTTCTCTCTTCTCCATATTGATTATTCTCTGGATAGTTATTTTTAGCAGGTTAGTAAGAGAAAGAGTTGAGGGAAAAAAACACATTATTTAGAAAGATTAGAAAGATTTTTTCTGCTTGCTAAAATTTGTTTGAGACAGAATTTATTTTTCCATTGAGTATGCAAAGGGCAAGACTACCAAGAATTAATAAGATGTGTAAATTCAAAAGGAGAAGAGATGAAATTTGGTTTTTGTAATGAATTGTTTAAAGATTGGGAAATCAAAAGAATGTGTGAATTTTTGATGAAATTAGGTTATCAAGGAGTTGAAATTGCTCCATGGGTATACTTTTCTTCTCGTAGTGATTTTTATAAGGTTGATAAGGTCTCTGCAACAATTGAAAAATCAGGGCTTGATGTTATAGGGTTCCATTGGATTTTCGGGAAAGACTCAGAGTATTATATAAATCACACCGATAAAAGTATTCGTGAAAAAACCAGTGACTATCTTTGCGAATTAATAAGGCTGTGTTCTGACTTAAAAGGAAAAATTATAGTAATTGGTTCTGGTAAGAGAAGAAACGTGCAAGTTGGAATCACTTATAAACAAGCTTGGGAATACACGAAAGATTTTTTTGAAAAACCTTTAAAAGTAGCTGCAGATAAAGGAATAATCTTGTGTCTTGAGCCTCTTTCAAAAGATTTGACAAATTTTATTAATACAGCTGAGGAAGCTATAAGATTTATAAGAGAAGTAGATCACCCAAATTTAGCTTTGATACTGGATGTATATAGCTTAAGCAAAGAGAGTAAAAGTATGGAAGATATAATCCTTGAAGCAAAGGATTATCTTAAACACTTTCATGTCGATGATACAAATAAAAAAGGACCGGGAGCAGGAAATGTTAATTTTGCGCCTATTATCCAAGCCTTAAAAAGTGTAAATTTTGAAGGGTACATATCTGTGGAAGTACATGACTTAAAAGTAGATCCTGAGATTACTGCCTCTCGTAGCATTCAATGCCTGAAAAAGTGTTTTATTAATAAAGCTAAATAGGAGATTCAAAAGAGGAGGAAACATGTTTTGCGTTGATTGCCAGAGTCATGTTTTTCCTAAATCATATGCGGAAGTTATAAAAAAAAATCGTGGGTTTGTCCAGGCTCAAAATGATGGTGAGAATTGTATCATTTCGTATGGGAATCTACAAAAGTTCAAATTGAATTTTGAAAAGTATGATCCAGAAAAGAAAATAAGGGATATGGATTCTTCGAAGATTGATGTAAGTGTATTGAGCATAAATATTCCTGGTCCTGAACTTTTGGCTCCAGAGCTTGGTATAGAAGGGGCACGAATTTGTAATGATTACGTGGCAGAGTTGTGCGAGAGATATCGAGGAAGATTTGTTGGGTTGGCAGTTTTGCCTTTGCAGGACATACCTTCTGCTCTAGAAGAATTTGATAGAGCGATAAGTCAGCTCAAACTTCGTGGATTTGTCCTTTATTCCCATATTAACGGAAAACCTGTAGACTCTCCTGAACTTGAACCCGTTTACAAAAAAGCAGAGGAGCTCAAAGTTCCTGTTGTTCTCCACCCAACAATTCCAGTGTGGGGTGAAGTGATAAAAGAATACTCAATGATTCCTATGTTAGGCTTAATGGTCGATACCTCCATTGCTATGTTACGTCTTATACTTAGCGGTATATTGGAACGGTATCCCAATTTGTTAGTTGTTCATCCTCATTGTGGAGGAGTTCTCCCATATTTAATGCCTCGTATTCAGGAACAAACAGAGGTGAAGAAACGGGGCAGAGAGTATATAAAGAAAGCTCCTATGGAATATTACAAAAAAGTGTATATTGATCTGGTCTCTCCTTCTACTTTGGCTATGCAATATGTATACGATTTTTTTGGTTCAGATAATCTTCTATTTGCTACTGACCATCCCTGGGTGAGAGTGGAGATGATAAAAAAATGTCTTGATAATCTAAAAATCCCCTCTGAAGAAAAAGCTCATATATTGGGCCTCAATGCTTGTAAGTTGTTTAAGATATAGGATAGGGTTGAATCTCCAGCGTATATGTTTTGCAAGGAGAAAGGAGCTTTTTGTCCTGGTGAGGAATAGGTAGAGATGATAATGAGTGAAATAAGGGGTAAAAAATGAAGGAAAAAATTGGCTTGATTGGTCTTGGTCTTGTCGGTACAGCATTAGCAAAAAATTTATTGGCCAGTGGCTTTAAGGTTATTGGTTTTGATATTATTAAAGGAAAAATTTCAAATCTGGAACAAATGGGAGGTGAGGGAGCATCTAATGCCTCTGAAGTCGCTTCAAAAGTCAATCGTGTTATTTTATCGTTATGGGATTCCAACAGTGTTAAAGAGGTAGTGACAGGTTTACTTAAAGGGAAAAAAATTCCTCAGTGTATTATCGATACAACAACAGGAGATCCAGAGGAAAGCCGGATCTTGGCAAAAAAACTTCTGAAGTTTGGTGTTTATTTTTTGGATTCTCCAATCTCCGGTTCTAGTAAACAAATTTTGAACCGAGAAGGAGTTTTTATGGTAGGAGGAGAGAGGGAGGCTTTTGAAGGATGTAAAGACATTTTTAAAGCTTTAGCAAAAAAATATTTTTACCTTGGACCATCAGGAAGTGGATCAAAAGCTAAACTTGCGAGTAACCTTATTTTAGGTCTTAATCGTCTTGTGTTAGCAGAAGGATTAGTATTTGCTGAAAAAATAGGACTTAATATTAAAGATTTTCTCCTCCTTTTAAAATCTACTCCGGCGTATTCTTGCGCAATGGATGTTAAAGGGGAAAAAATGGTAGAGGGTAATTTTGAACCAGAATCTAAAATCTATCAGCATAATAAAGACCTGGAAATTATACTAAAATATGCAAAAAAGGCAGGACAAGAACTTCCTCTTACCCGTGTTCACAAGAGAATTTTAGAAGAAGCTATTGCTTTGGGAGAGGGAGATTTAGATAATTCCGCTGTGATAAAACAAATCAGGCGATTGCAAATTAGAGAATAAATTTGATGATCAAGATGAAGACAAGCGATTTTAACCTTACAAATAAGAAGGTGTGCACAGGTTTTATCCAATTTATGGAGGTTTATTAAGATGGAGGGGAATAGTCGTTTCTCTTATAGAACATTAGATGAATTGTGTAAAGATATAGAAGCTATGAATTTGTTCATTCCTCTAAGTGAAGATACGCAGATTCTTGCAGAAAGTATTTACGTAGAAGGAAGAAAAATTCCTAATCGACTCTGTATTCATCCTATGGAAGGTCATGATGCGGATCCAAACGGAGCTCCTGGAGAATTGACCTTCCGCAGATACACGAGATACGCTCAAGGAGGAGCAGGAATTATATGGATTGAAGCTACAGCAGTAGTACCAGAGGGTAAAGCACATCCTCGCCAATTATGGATAAATGAGGACTCTGTTAAAGGATTTAAAACACTGGTTGAGGTTATAAAAGAAAATTCTCTCAATTTAAGAGGGCAGAAACAATTACCTTTCGTAGTTCTCCAGCTCACTCACTCTGGAAGGCAATCTTGTCCAGAAGGAGTTCCTTTTCCCATAATTACTCATCATTCCAGAATTTTAGACGTTAAGGATAATCTTAGTCCAGATTATCCTATAATCAGTGACCAAGAACTTGACAAGCTTCAAGAGAAATTTATTGAAGCTTCTCAGATGGCATATGAGTGCGGGTTTGATGCAGTGGATATAAAAGCTTGCCATGGTTATCTTTTGCACGAGCTTTTGTTCTCTTATACTCGTGAAAATAGCAAATACGGGGGATCTTTTGAGAATCGCACACGTTTTCTAAGAGAAGTGATAGAAAAAGTAAAAAAAATTGTTCCTGAAATTATCCTGACTACAAGGCTTAATATTTATGACGGGGTTCCTTATCCTTGGGGGTGGGGAGTAAAAAAAGACGGAAGTGTAAAGCCAGACCTTTCTGAGCCTATAGCTCTTATTAAAAAACTTAAAGAATTAGGTGTAAATATTATAAACATTGCTGTAGGGAATCCTTATTACAATCCTCATCTAGAAAGGCCGTATGATCACCCCATAGCAGGAGGATATGTACCAGATGAGCATCCTTTGAAAACTATTTCCCGGAATATAAGATTAACTTTTGAGATTGCGAGCAGAATTCCACAGATTCGTCTAATAGGAACCGGATTTTCTTGGTTAAGGCAATTTTTTCCTAATGTTGGTGCTGCAATGGTTAAAAAAAGATGGATAAGTTTTTTAGGAGTTGGAAGAGTAGCTCTTGCAAATCCTTATTTTGCTAATGAACTCCTCAGTAAAGGAAATTTGACGAAGAATATATGTATCACTTGTTCTTCTTGTTCTCAAATGATGAAAGATGGAGGTCCTGTTGGTTGTGTTGTTCATGATTCGGAGATTTATGGTTCTCTTTACAGATTTTGGCGGTTAAAGAACAAGAACTACTTAAAAACTCTGGCAGAAAGATGTATCCAGTGTTTTCCACCACCTTGTCAGGAAGGTTGTCCTGCAAGGATGGACATACCGGCTTTTATTCGAGCTTTTCTTGAGGGGGATATTAAAAAGTCCTATCAGATAATGAGAAAAGATAACATCCTTCCAGAAATTTGTGCTTATCTTTGTCCTTCAGAGAGACTCTGTGAGGAAAAATGTACATCGAGGATTATCTATAGGGAAGAGGTTCCTATACGGGAAATTCAAAAATTTGTGGCAGAAGAAGCTCGGAAAAGAGGCTATGCCAAAGTTTCTCCTGGTAGGT
>DRTT01000023.1 GCA_011372105.1 Candidatus Aerophobota bacterium | reverse complement strand
GTACAGATAGTGCTGAACCATAACCAAATCGAGAATATACAAAAGTCTGTCTGTAGATATTGTATACCAAAGTTTCAGTAGAGTAACCTGGTCCTCCTCTGGTCATAGCAAAAACTACGTCAAACACCTGCAGTGCCACAAGACTTCTAAATATCAGTGCAATCAAAATAGAAGGCTTAAGAAGAGGTAGAGTGATATGGAGAAAACGCTTTAATTTACCTGCACCATCAACCTTTGCTGCTTCATAAACCTCAGATGGGATAGCCTGAAGTCCAGCAAGCAAAATTAAACCAACAAGTGAACTAACTTTCCAGGTTTGTGTCAGATATATAGCCCACCTGGCAGTTATCGGACTTCCCAACCAGTTTATTTTCCCTTGGACAAGATGAAGCCTTAAGAGGATATCATTAAAAACACCATATTGTCCATCAAACATCCACTTAAAAAAGAGACTGTTAATAACAGTGGGAAGTGCCCATGGAAGAAGAACAGCGGTACGTATTATTGCTCTTCCTTTAAACATCTGATTAAGCAATAGGGCAATTCCCATCCCTATTAAAAACTGAAAAAAGACCGTTATTGAAGTAAATTCTAAGGTATTTTTGAAAGCATTAAAAAATTCTGGATCGGAGAATATTGTAAAAAAATTCTTGAGTCCAATAAATGTTGTTTTCCCTCCTGCAAAAACATCATAACTACAAAAACTCATCCTAATAACATATCCAAAGGGAAAACCCATTACAGCAACCATAAAAATTATAGCAGGCAAAATAAGCAAGATAGCAAACTGAAAGTCGTTTAACCTGTGCCTTTTCATTATCTTGCCTTAAATTTTTTACTTAAAATTTGAACCCTACTTAAAAAGCTAAATTTTTACAGGTACCCAACTTTCTTAATAAAAACAAGAAAGCTGGGTACCTTGTATCTACAAGCTATTCACTTAAAATTTCTCTTATCTTCTCTGCTGCTCTATGTAAAGCTTCTTCAGGAGTCTCAATACTCAGTAATGCCTGATTAAGGTGAAGTTGGAGTACATAGGAGATCTCCAGATATTTTTCTGTCTTGGGACGTGAAGTAAGATACTTTGCTCCCTTTTTAATCTCGTTAAAAGACGGATTAGCAGAAAGAACCTCAGGATCCTCATATACCATAGTTCTTGCTGGCAGGAGGCTGCTTCTTATTGCTCTTTGTTTATTCCATTCATAATTTGTAATAAACCTCACAAACTTAAGAGCAGCATCTTTATTCTTCGAATAATGATTAATAGCAAGGGAAACACCACCTATACAGGATGCCGCGGGTCCATATTTGCCAGGCATACGGGAAATTCCTACCTTGTTTTTCATCGGAGAACCTTCCTTTTGAAACATACCCATGGCAAAAGGCCAGTTATTCATGAAAATAGCCTGACCATTTTGAAATTGAATAGCATCATCATGTGGGTTGTGAGTAACAATAGTCGAAGGAGTTATCCCTTTCTTCATCATATAAGTCATAAACCTCAGTGCTTCAAGAGATTCGGGAGATTCCAGCAGGACTTTGCCATTTTCATCTAAAATTTTACCACCTGTTCCTGAAAGGAAATTAACATAATTACAAACAATTCCTTCAATCCTGGCTGCTTGATAAATATATCCGGAAAGGTTAGGGTCATTTTCTGCAGAAAGTATACTTGTCACCTGTTTTTCCAAATCACCCCAGGTCTGTGGTGGTTCAAATCCACATTTGTTAAGCAGGTCCTTTCTGTAATAGAAAAGAAGAGCATCTGCATAAAGTGGAATTGCGTATAGTTTGCCTTTAATGGTGTTAATCTCCAGAGCTTCTTTATTGAAATCTCTTTTCACCTCTTCCATGTCCTCTTGACTTAAAAGATTATCAAGTGGTTCTATCCAACCAGCACGTGCCATATAAGCCGGCCAGGATGGATCAAGACCAAGTATATTTATACTCCCGTCTTTAGCAGCAAATGCTGTTGAGTAAACTTGGAAAGCCTCATTAGGAACAGAAGAAATTGCTAAAGGCTCTACTTTTATATTTGGATATTCAGATTCAAATGCCTTAATAGTATCTTTAAGGAGAAATCTACCATGAGACCCGATACTAACTGTTATTTTTATTTTCTCAGCACCTACACTTATACTGCTACTTACAAATAAAATAATCATAACCACCAACAGGAATAAAACAATTTTTATTTTTTTCTTTCCCTTTCTCAAGAAAAACATTGTATACCCTCCTTAATCTTTTATAATTTATAATAAATAAATATCTGTCATCACCTCCTTTTTACTTTATCTTTACCTTATTCATTCTTATCTCATGAGAACCATCTGGTCTTGCATATTCGTAGTAGTAGTAAATTTCGTCTTCCACAATTATGCTATCCATATATCTAAGACAGCCAGAGGCATGAGGAGAGACAAGTTCCGGTTTGTCTAAACTTAATTTCTTGTAATGTAAAAGATCAAAGCTTATAGCAATACCTGTTTTCTCCTCGTAATTCTCCTTTACTGAAGCAGACCCGTCATAAAAGGCTGTAAAAATCGGTGGTAAATAAACAACGCAGCTAATTCTTGAAGCATAGGCATCCCAGCTTTCACCAGGAGAAAGTATATCTCCCCACCACTTGAAATTTACACCATCACAGCTTAAAGCAAGCCCTGTATGAGACTTGGTTATGCCAGTATTATAAACATCACCTGTCATATGCATCTTTTCTTTCAAATCCTCGTCTATCTTCATAGGAGTAGGAGCATAGCTTACTATCATATAATACTGGCCTCCTACTATAAGTACATAAGGATCCTTCACTCCCTCGCATTTAATTGATGAAGCTGTGAGAATTTGCTTTCTTTCGCTTACTTTGAATTTATCTGGAGAAGAAGCTTCCATCATGTCAATACGCCACTGCTTGCTCTCAGGATCTACATAACTTATATAAAGCCTGTATTTTGCATCCCTTGTTTTAACAAGACAGGCTTTTTCTATAGAAGGAGAGTGAAATTCTTCTTTGGTGGCTTCCCAGATAGGACTGAATTTGACTCCATCTACGCTTTCAGCAACAAAGCATTTTATTCCTCTGGCAGGCCGGGGCTTTCTTATCCGGTAGTAAAGATAGAACTTGGAAGTTTCTCTATCATATAAAATACTGGGAGCTCCTACCCAGTAGCCTACTCCGGCTTCAGGAGGATTTAAAACAGTAACCCCCTCTTGTGGATTAAACAAAGGTATAACTCCTAACCATCTTTTCTCCTGTCCTTGTAGAGCAATCTCCATCATATGCCTCCTGTATCTTATAAACTTACTGGTTTGCCAAGATGGATAGATCTTTCAATAGCCAAAGCTACTTTCAAGGTCTCCAAAGCATCGCTGAAATCGCATCTTATTATGGAAGAGTTATTGCTAATCACCGCTTTTAAAAAAATCTCGTCTTCTTTCATTGCAGCATTTGTAAGCTGAATATCAAACTGTTCAATATTTGCCTTTGGAGATTTCATCATATGGGCAAGATGGGCCTTTTCATCAAATTTAAACTCCTCTTCATAGGGGGTATAAACTTCTACCTTATCTGAGTTAATCTTCACAAGCATTCTTTTACCAATAATGTTTATCTCTGGACCAAGTGGCGCACCAGAAAATAAAGAGTAAGTGGAGGAAAGATTTGCCACTGTTTTATCTTTAAAAGTTAATGTAACTGCACTTGCGTCATCTGCAGTAAAATCAGATATCTCAGGAAAAAGCCCCCGCGTAGCTTTTCCGTATACCTCCTGAATCTCTCCTACCAAGTACCTCATTAAATCAATAAGGTGAATACTCTGATCGACAATTTGCCCTCCTCCTTTTTCCTTTGACCTCACCCATGCCACAGGAGGGATTGTATGATACCACCTGGCATCAATAAGAGCTACCTTTTTGTCTTTCAAAAAATTTCTAACCTTTTCCACTCCTTCTGAGTATCGCCAGAGAAATCCTACTGAGCAAATGACCCCACTTTTTTCAATAACCTTATAAGTCTTTTCTCCCTGCTGTAGAGTAAGAGCTGCTGGTTTTTCAACAAAAATATGTATCCCTCTTATTGCTGCCTCCTCAAGTTGCCTTTCTCTTGCGTGAGCAGGAGTACATATAAAAACACAGTCAAGTTCCTCCTCATCGTACATCTTCTGGTAATTTGTGTAAACTCTGGCTTTTACTCTATGCGCAAGATCCTCTGCGCAGTTTTTTCTTATATCGCAAATAGCTACAATCTCCGCCTCCTCCACCTTCTCAAGAAAATCAAGATGAAATTTACCCATTCTACCTGCCCCAATAATTCCAACTCTTAACTTCATCACCCTTCTCCAAAATATTCAAATTATGCCACTAAGATATTCCTTAGCTAAAACCAATCCTCTTTTCACTTTCCTTTCACTTCCACTCCATACAGGATCCTCGTGCTCTATGCTTATCACTCCATCAAAACGTATCTCCATCAAAGTAGTTATAATTTTTTTCCAGTCTACCTCCCCCCACCCAGGAATCCTGTGTCTCCACCATCTCAATTCCTGTCTTTCCTTTTCATCATATACATGATCAGTAATAATTCCCCAGTAGGCCAGTCTGTCCCTAAGAATTTCTGTATCCTTTGCGTGAACATAACAAATCCTGTCCTTAAAATCAAGAATAGCCTTACACGGATCAATTTGAAGCCAAACAAGATGTGAAGGATCAAAGCAAAGTCCGAGGTTGGAAGAGGGAAATATCTCAAATATCTTTTTCCACATAGGAGGAGAAATAGCAATATTTGACATCCCAGGACAATTTTCAAAAACAAGAGTTACACCTTTTTCCTCTGCATATTTTAAAATAGGAGGAAATTCTTCTTTAAAAAGAAGCAAATTTTCCTCGTAGGAGATTCTTGTATCCCTTCCTGTAGACATTGTGACATACTTCACACTCAACTCTCCAGCTATTTCAATACGTTCTTTTATTCTATCAATATGAACTTGCCTTTCTTTTTTGTTAGGACTTAGTATATTTCTCATATAGATAAAACCTGTAATTTCCAAGTCATACTCCTGTTGAAGTCTTCTCAGTTTCTCTAAATTAAGCGAGATCCCTGGTCCAATTTCCACTGCTTGAAAACCTGATTTTTTTGCCCATTTAAATATTTCCTCCAGTTCATTTATCCCTATTGCCACTAAACTGTTAGTCAAAAGTCCTATTTTCATTTTTTGGCTCCTTCCTACACTTTCCGAGGTCCCTTAAATATGTTTCTTATTACAAGAGAAGAGGCCCCTATTAACCCCACATCCTCACCTAAACCGGAAGTAACAATCTTTGGTAAGATCTTACCAGCTCTAAAAGCAGATTTATCTATTTCTCTTTTAAGAGGATCAAAAAATACATCTCCAGCCAGAGTTATCTCTCCATTAATTATTATCATTTCAGGATCAATTATATTAATTAAATAACCAATAGCTCTACCCAAGTATACTGCTGCCCTTTTAATATATTTCTCACACTCTTTGTCACCAACTTTTACTGCCTTAATAATTTCTTTCATGGTAATAGAATTTTCGCTCTCTTTACAGAGTCTCATTATTGTAGAAGTAGGGTTATTTCTAACCATATTGATTATTGCAGTATTAGAGGCAACAGTTTCTAAACATCCCCTTTTACCACAGTTGCACACAGGTCCATTTTTTACCACCACCAGGTGACCTATTTCACCAGCCAAATTACCATGCCCTCTATACAACTCTCCATCTATAACTATACCTGCACCTATACCCACTGCTACATCTATGCAGACAAAATTCTCTACACCTCTGGCTATCCCGTACCACTTCTCAGCCAAGGCACTAACTCTTGCTTCATTCTCGATAAACACAGGAACATCAAATTCCTTTTCTATGTCAGATGCAAGGGAGACATTTTCCCATCCTCTTAGATTAGGAGCAAATATTACTTTTCCATTGGAAGAAGAATTCACAATTCCTGGCACTCCTATACCAATACCCAAAATTTGACGAAAGTTCACTCTACTCCTATACGTCACCTCTCTTATTGCATCTTTCAATTGAGCCAAAATCTTTCTATATCCGCTAAAAGGACTAATAGTCTCAACTCTCCTTGCAACAAAATTATTTCTCAAATTAGCAACAACTACCCTAAGCTCATTAGGGAGAATTTTCACTCCTATCGCATATGCTCCTTTAGGATTAAGTTTTATGACTTTTGGAGGTCTTCCTCCAATTGAAGGAGCAACTCCTGCTTCTATTATAAGACCTTCTTCTTTTAATTCATCCACGATTTTCATTATAGTAGGCATAGAGAGGCTAGTTTTACGAGAAAGTTCGGCTCTGGAAATTGCTCCCTCTTTATTTATTGTCCTCAAAATCAAAGCCTTGTTCATTCTCTTAATTGTCTGTGGTTTCCTACCTGTATCCATCATTGAATGAACAATCCAAGACTTACTTAGTAAAGTTTACTAAGTAAATACCAAATCTTTTTCTTTTTGTCAAGCAAGGTGGATGTATGATAAAAATTGTGGTAAGAAAATGTTTGGTAAGAAGATGTATCCTGCTCCAGGAGAGAATTTGACGAATCAGGTGGTTCTCAAAAATATGGGTCACGTCAAGCCAGGTATGTTAAAATATATTGATAGAGGTTATAAGAAATGATAGTATGGTTCCCGGCACCGGGAATTGGCTCGTCAAGTCATGCTCTTTCATTTAGAGAAAGCATTCTGAATGTGTGCCTTCCCGGCTGCTGAGGAACCCTACGGTAACTATCAATAGATTGTTGCGCAAAGAACGCATTCATACCTGGTATGGTCCGTAGGGAAATAAAATGAGGAGAGAAGAAATGGAAAACATACTGGCAGTAGGTATTGATCCTGGAAAATGGATAAACTACGGAGTAGCTATGGTTTATCCAGAGAAGATTCTTTTATCCCGATCTTTTCCCAATACTTGGGCAGGAGTTCTGGAATTTGACAAAGAAGTAGAGAAGATCACCGAGCAAAGAGGTCTTGTTATCATCTACAAAGTTGAGGGAGGCAAAAACTGTGCTTTACCTTTGTGCCAGATTCTTCACCAAAGAAAGAAACGCTATCTCCTGGAGGTAAATCCCTTAAAGAGTAACCGCCAGAAGGACTTCTACGGAGAGGATAAGTCTGATGCAGTGGATGCTCGAGCAGTTGCTGCTATCGTTCTGCGTTCAACAGAAAATCTTCCAGTAATAGAAGGAGGCACT
>DRTT01000071.1 GCA_011372105.1 Candidatus Aerophobota bacterium | reverse complement strand
GGAGGAAGATCATCACCCTTTTCTCTTGAAAAGACCTTAACTTTTATAACTTTCCCCTCAATTCCGTGGGGGACTCTTAAAGAATTATCCTTTACCTTTTGAACCTTTTCTCCAAAAATACTTCTCAAAAGCCTTTCTTCAGGAGTTAACTTTACCTCCACCTGAGGAGTAACCTTCCCTACAAGGATATCTCCAGCTTTAACCTCTGCTCCCACTCTTATTATTCCCTTCTCATCAAGATTTTTTAGAGCAGACTCATCTACGTTAGGAATATCTGCGGTTATCTCCTCAACTCCTGAGCGAAGCTCCTTTGCCTCTACCTGAAACTCTTCAATGTGAATAGAAGTGAAAAGATCTTCTTTTAAAAGCTTCTCGCTTATAAGTATAGCGTCCTCATAATTATATCCTTCCCAGGGCATGAAAGCTACAAGTACGTTCCTCCCTAAGGCAAGTTTTCCTCTCTTTATCGCTGGACCATCCGTGATAAAATCCCCCTTCTTAACTTTATCTCCTCTTTTTACTATAGGCCTTTGGTCAATGCAGGTTCTTTGATTTGATCTTTTAAACCTTACAAGAGGATAGGTATCAATTCCTTTTTCATGTTTTATCTTTATTTTGTTAGCATCCGCATAAACAACCTCTCCTCCTCTTTTTGCCCTCACTGCCATAAGAGAATCTTCGGCTACTTTTCTCTCCATCCCTGTCTGAACAAGAGGTTCCTCAGCGTTTTCAAGATGAACTGCCTGCCGCTGCATGTTAGAACCCATTAGAGCACGATTGGCATCATCGTGCTCTAAAAAAGGAATAAGAGAAGTGGAAACGCTGACTATCTGCTTGGGAGAAATATCAACATAATCTACCTTCTCCTTGGGCACAACTACTATTTCACCCCTGTAACGAGCTATAACAGGAGATCTCACAAAATTACCATCTTTATCTACCGCATCACATCCTGCAATGTAGTATTGATCCTCCTCTCTTGCAGAAAGATACTCAATTTGATCTGTAGCTTTTCCGTTTACAACTTTTCTATAGGGTGCCTCCAGAAAACCGAGCTTGTTGACCCGGGCATAAGTCGCAAGAGAGGTTATAAGTCCAATATTTTGACCCTCTGGAGTTTCAATTGGACAAATTCTACCATAGTGAGTATAATGCACATCCCTTACCTCTTCCTTGGCCTGGACACGAGAAAGTCCCCCTGGGCCAAGAGCAGAAAGTCTTCTTTTGTGAGTCAATTCTGCCAGAGGATTAGTCTGGTCAAGATACTGAGAAAGTTGTCCTGTATGAAAGAAACTTTCTATTGCTCCTCTTAACGCTCTGGTATTTACAAGAGAACGGGGGGTAATAGTTTCAGGAGATTGAATACTCATCCTCTGCTGAACTATCCTGACAAGATGAGTAAGGCCCATACGAATTTGCTCTGCTAAAAGGTCTCCCACCCTCCTCACTCTTCTGTAAGCTAAATGATCCATACTCTCAACTTCAACCACCTCACGATTCACTTCAAAAAGACGTTTAATCACCCCAACTACATCCTCCACTCTAAGAACCATACAATCCCATCCTGTATCAATCCCCAGCTCTTTATTAATCTGGTAACGGCCCACTTTATCCAGGTTATAGTAACGAGGATCGAGAAACGTTCTTTCAAAAACCTCCTTTACTGACTCAAAAACAGGTGGCCTACCAGGTCTAAGCTGATGGTAAATTTTGAGAAGGGCATCTTTTTGCGACTCAGCACCATCGTTTTCAAAACTTCTTCTTAATACCTCTCTATCTTCAGGATTATCTATCTGCTTTAAAACTTCTTCTGGGTCTGCTCCAAGGGCTCTCAAAAATAAAGTTCCTATAAATCTCCGCCCTCTGTTAATTCGCATGTATAAAAGTCCCTCTCTCACCTCAAAGTCAATCCAGTTACCTCTCTCTGGAATAATTCGAGCCCTGTAGGAAACCTTACCTTCAGTTGAACCTGCCACACCTTCTTCAAAAAACACACCAGGAGTTCTTTGAATCTGATTAACCACAATTCTCTCTGTACCATTAATGATAAAGCTACCTCTTTCGTTCATTAAAGGAATATCCCCCAGGTACACCTCCTGTTCTATGACCTCCCCTGTGTCTTTTTTGTTCAACCTGAGTTTAACATAAAGAGGCATAGCGTAAGTCAGTTCTTCTTCCTCACATTTCTCCATACTATAACGTGGCTCAATAAATCTGTATTGAACATACTCAAGGGACATTTTTCCGTTAAAACTCTCCACAGGAAACACTTCTCTAAAAATAGCCTCCAATCCCTTATTTTCCCTTTTTTCAGGTGGAATATCTTTTTGAAGAAACTCTTCGTAAGAGGCGCGCTGCATCTTCAAAAGATCTGGAACATCAATTAACGGAGGATATTTAGAAAAATCTTTTATTTTTCGTTCTTTTAATGCAGCTGCCATAAATAAACCTCTCTTATTTTTAGTTATTTTTTAATTTTCTACTTTATCTCCACCTTGGCTCCAACTGCCTCAAGTGTCTCCTTTATCTTCTGTGCTTCTTCTTTACTAACTCCCTGTTTTATAGGTTTGGGAGCAGATTCAACAAGTTCTTTTGCCTCCTTAAGTCCAAGAGAAGTAAGCTTCCTTACCTCTTTTATAACCTGAATTTTTTTGCTTCCCACATCAGAAAGAATCACATCAAATTCTGTTTTTTCTTCTTTAGCTTCCTCTTCCTTAGAAGGTGCAGCAGCCACAGCTACTTGAGGAGCAGCAGCTTTAACACCAAATCTTTCCTCGAGCTCCTTCACCAGCTCTGAAAGTTCAAGAATATTCATCTCCTCAATAGCCTTAATTATCATCTCCTTTCTACTCTCTTTTTTATCCTGAGTTTCTTGTTTGGGTGTAGTTGTCATTGATGACCCTCCTTTTTTCTTGTCAATTATAGAATTTATTGCAAACATAAAATTCTGCAAAGGTGAAACAAGAGCGCCCAAGAAACCAGTAAGGGGAAAATTAAGCTGACTTAAAAATTGAGTCAGTAAAGTTTTCCTGTCCGGAAGCTCAGCAAGAGAGATAACCTTCTCCGCATCAACAAGTTCCTTTGCCAGCATTCCTCCTTTTATTTTTAAACTGGGGTGCTCTTTTATAAACTCTTTTATCACCTTAGCTGGAAAAACAGGCTCGTCAAAACTAAAAATAACTCCTGTAGGTCCTATAAAAAGAGAGCAAAGATCACTTAAATTAGCTTCCTCAGCTCCTCTTTTCGCTAAGGTGTTTTTAACAACTTTAAATACAGCCTTGTGTTCCTTCAGTTTTCTCCGAAGCTCTGTGAGCTCATCTACCTTCAAACCTCGATAATCCACCAGGAAACTCGCCGAACTTTTCAAAAAATTTTCTTTTAACCACTTAACCTGTTCTTTTTTCTCCTCAAGTTTCATGCTCATAGAAAACCCTCTATGTATACTTTACTTTTATACCCGGTCCCATAGTGGAAGATATATAAATACTTTTTATATACCTTCCTTTAACTGTAGAAGGCTTATCTTTTTCTATTGCCTTTAAAAGAGCGTAAAAATTCTCCAGAAGCGCATCTTCACTGAAAGACACCTTTCCTATTGGAGCATGAATCACACCTGTGGCATCATTCCTGTATTCTATCTTCCCTCTTTTAAGCTCTTCTACAACTTTCCCGGGGTTATCTGTAACAGTACCAATCTTAGGCGAAGGCATTAGCCCTTTAGGACCAAGTATTCTACCCAATCTTGCCACCGATCTCATCAACTGAGGGGTAGCAACTACAGCATCAAAATCAAGCCATCCCTTCTCTATCTTCTGAATAAGATCCTCTCCTCCCACAAAATCTGCACCAGCTTTTTTGGCCTCCTCTGCCTGGTCACCAGCTGCAAAAACAAGAACCCTGACTTTTCTTCCTAATCCCCTTGGCAAACTAACTGTACCTCTTACCCTCTCTCCCTTTTCTTTTGGTTTGATGTTCAAGGCAACTGCAACCTCAACCGTCTCCTCAAATTTGCGACCATTTGAACTTGTAAGCTCTTTAACAACTTTTATAGCTTCCTCAGGAGTATACTCCCTCTTTTCCAATTTTTTTACCATCTCTAAATATTTTTTTCCTCTCTTAGGCACGGTCTTACTCCTCTACAATCTCTAATCCCATATTTTTTGCTGTTCCTTCTATCATCTTCATTGCACTTTCAAGATCATAAGCATTTAAATCCTTCATTTTAATCTTCGCTATTTCCTCAATATCCTTCCGGGTCACCTTGCCTACTTTCTTCTTGTTGGGCTCTCCAGAGCCTTTCTCTATTCCCGCAGCTTTTTTTAAAAGAGCTGATGCAGGTGGAGTTTTCAATTCAAAGGTGAAGGAACGATCCTTATAAACAGTGATTACTACTGGAACAATTATGTCTCCCTGGTCTTTGGTGCGCTCATTAAATGCTTTACAAAAATCCATAATATTTATCCCATGTTGACCCAAAGCCGGTCCCACAGGGGGAGCCGGATTAGCTTTTCCTGCCGGTATCTGTAATTTTATCTGAGCTATAACAGGTTTTTTAGCCATTATAACTTCTCCACATTAACATACTCTAATTCTACGGGAGTTTCTCTCCCAAAAATAGAAACAAGCACTTTTAATCTTTGCTGCTGAGGATTAACCTCAATTATCTCACCCTGAAAATTAGCAAAAGGACCACTGCTTATGCGTACGCTTTCTCCCACTTCAAAAACCACGCCGGGCTTGGGTTTCTTCTCAAGAAGACCCATTCTGTATTCTATATTACGAATCTCTTTCTCATCCAGAGGAACAGGTTTTTTCTTGGGACC
This sequence comes from Candidatus Aerophobota bacterium, assembly GCA_011372105.1. The sequence continues at coordinate 2,767 of DRTT01000071.1, read as the reverse complement.
AGCAAATCCTGTAACTCCTGGAGTATTAGCGATAACATATTTTGTTTCCTCATCAAGATCTGCTTCTATGAGAATATATCCAGGGAAAAACTTCCTTTTGTATATTCTCTTTTTCCCATTTCTAACTTCTGCTATTTTTTCCTTTGGAATTAATATACGAGAAACCTTGTCCTTAACCCCAAAACTTTCAATTCTCTGTTCAAGATTTGCCTTTACCTTATCCTCCTGGCCTGCGTAAGTATGAATAGCATACCATTTTTTAGCCATTTTAACCTGCTATCTTAAAAAAATTCTTAAAATCTGTAAAAAAATTACATCTATTCCCCCAATGATTATGGCAGAAACAAGTATAGCTACAATAACAATTGCTGTTGATTTTACAATTTCCTCCCTTGAAGGCCAGCTAACCTTCCTGGCCTCTACCTGTACTGACCTCAAAAAATCCATTAATTTATTGCTCATTTTAACCTGTCCTCACAAGTAAGAAAATCTACCTTACTTCCATCAGGGATAAAAGCCCACTAACAGGCCCGGCAGGACTCGAACCTGCAACCTCCGGATTTGGAATCCGGTGCTCTAACCAAGTTGAGCTACGGACCTACTTTTCCTTATGGAGGGTATGTTCACGGCAAAACTTACAGTATTTTTTAAGAGATAAAGAAGAGGTTTTTTTGCTTCGCGTTGTAGTGTAATTTCTCGCCTTACATTTTGTGCAAACCAGAGTAACTATTTCTGCCATTTTTTCACTCTATTATTTTTGTTACAACTCCTGCTCCCACAGTCTTTCCTCCCTCACGAATAGCAAATCTCAATCCTTCCTCCATGGCTATAGGAGTTATAAGCTTTACAGTGAGTCTTACGTTATCTCCGGGCATTACCATCTCTACTCCTTCTGGAAGAGATACATCTCCTGTAACATCAGTGGTTCTAAAGTAAAACTGAGGCCTGTAACCCTCAAAGAAAGGAGTATGCCTTCCTCCCTCTTCTTTGGTTAAAACATAAACCTCTCCTTCAAACTTTGTATGAGGAGTGATAGAACCCGGAGCTGCCAGAACTTGTCCTCTACTTACCTCATCCTTTTCTATTCCGCGCAGGAGAACACCAATATTATCACCTGCCTGTGCTTCGTCAAGTGTTTTTCTAAACATTTCAAGTCCTGTTGCAACGGTCTTTTTTATCTCATGTGAAAGTCCCACTATTTCAACAGGATCTCCCACTTTAATTTTCCCCCTTTCAACTCTTCCTGTAACAACTGTTCCTCTTCCTGTAATAGAGAAAACATCTTCTACCGCAAGAAGAAAAGGCTTATCAATGTCTCTGACAGGTTCTGGTATGTATTCATCCACTGCTTTCAAAAGCTGCCATATCGGTCCACAGTGAGGACAATCCTCCTTCCCACATCCACACTCAAGACACTTCAAAGCAGAACCTTTTATAACCGGAATCTCATCTCCTGGAAACTCGTACTTGGATAAAAGTTCCCTTACCTCAAGTTCTACCAGCTCTAAAAGCTCCTCATCTTCAACCTGATCTGTTTTATTTAAAAACACTACTATCGCTGGCACATTAACCTGTCTTGCCAGAAGAATGTGCTCCCTTGTCTGAGGCATGGCCCCATCAGCAGCAGAAACAACCAGGATAGCCCCATCCATCTGGGCAGCTCCTGTAATCATATTCTTAATATAATCAGCATGGCCTGGACAATCAATATGAGCATAGTGTCTTTTTTCTGTTTCGTATTCAATATGAGCAATACATATAGTAAGTCCTCTTTCTTTCTCCTCAGGTGCCTTATCAATTTCATCGACACTCATGGGAGATGCCCAACCTTTTTTGGAAAGAACAAGTGTTATAGCAGAAGTTAAAGTGCTCTTTCCATGGTCAACGTGACCTATTGTCCCAATATTCACATGAGGTTTTGTTCTCACAAACTTTTCTCTTGCCATCTTTTAATCCTCCTTGTTTTCCTCCAGAAAATATTTTCTTATTTTCTTAAACTCCGTTTATGTAAAAGTGAAGCCCACGACCGGATTCGAACCGGTGACCTCATCCTTACCAAGGATGCGCTCTTCCCCCTGAGCCACGTGGGCAATACTATTTAGAAACTTACCAGACTAAGGTTACCTGATTGTAGGACCTAAGGCATATCATATGGGGAGGGATGGATTCGAACCATCGTAGGCATAACGCCAACGGGTTTACAGCCCGCCCCATTTGGCCACTCTGGCACCTCCCCTCTGGCAAACTTAATTTATATAAAATAAATTAAAAATGACAACCCCCCTTCTTGGTTGTTGCCAACCTGCCTATTTTTCCTTCAACCTATTATTTTTTCTCCTCAAGTCTTGCCTGCGCAGCAGCAAGTCTTGCTACCGGAACACGATAAGGTGAACAACTCACGTAGTCAAGACCTTTGCGATAGCAGAACTTAATTGAAGAAGGTTCTCCCCCATGTTCCCCGCAAATTCCCACTTCAAGTTCAGGATTTGCAGATTTTCCCTTCTCTGTACCCATCGCCACAAGCTGACCCACTCCTTCCTGATCAAGAACTCTAAAAGGATCATCTTTCAAAATTTTCTTCTCAATATAAGCATGGAGAAATTTCCCCTCTGCGTCATCCCTGCTGAAACCAAAAGTCGTCTGTGTAAGGTCGTTGGTCCCGAAAGAGAAGAAGTCTGCCACCTTTGCTATTTTATCTGCACAAAGCGCTGCACGAGGAAGCTCTATCATTGTACCTATTTTATATTTAAAGTCAACCCCCTCTTTT
>DRTT01000109.1 GCA_011372105.1 Candidatus Aerophobota bacterium | reverse complement strand
GCAAGAGCATAAGATGTCAAGTCCTTTTTACCCTCCGGCTATTTATTATAACAAACTCTCTCTTCACGTCAAGAAAAACGTTACTTATCCACGCTGATAAAGTCTGTTTTTGTAAATATACTTTTCGACCACCTCTGGAACAAGATATTTTATGGTCTTTCCTTCTCTTACCCTCCTTCTTATATCTGTGGAAGAGATAGCAAGTGCTGGAATTTCTATCAAACAGGTACATTCTCTAAATCGGGGGTCAATTTTATCCCATTCCAGTTTGTATCCTGGTCTTGAAGCAGCTATAAACTTGGCAAGTTTTGGGAGGTCTTCCGTCTTGTGCCAGGTGGAGATTTCTGCTATTGCGTCGGCTCCTGTGATAAAATACATTTCTGTCTTTTCTCCATAAACTTTTTTAAGTTCAAGCAGTGTGTCCCTTGTATAAGATTCTCCTTTTCTTTCTATTTCAATAGCAGAGGCCGAGAAGTGCTCATTACTTGCTATTGCCAGCACCGTCATCATCCATCTGTGTTCAGGTGGGGCTATTTCGTTATTATTCCCCTTATGAGGAGGTTTTCCCGAAGGAACAAAGAGAACCTCCTCCAACTTAAACTCATCTCTCACTATCTCTGCTGTTACAAGATGCCCATGATGAATAGGGTTAAAAGTCCCCCCCATTATACCTAATCTATAAGGTTTGGTTTTCACTTTGCGTATTCCACTGCTCTTAATTCTCTTATAACTGTTACCTTAATTTGTCCTGGATAGCTAAGTTCTTTTTCCACTTTACTTGCTATATTTTTACAGAGGGCAACTGCTTCCTCATCGCTTACTTTGTTTGGATGAACCATAATTCTAACTTCTCTTCCTGCCTGGATGGCGTAAGCTTTTTCCACTCCGTCAAAGGAGGTTGCTATCTTTTCCAGAGATTCTATTCTTTTTAAGTAAGCTTCAAGAACCTCTTTTCTTGCTCCTGGTCTTGAAGCAGAAATAGCATCTGCAGCTTGAATAAGCACGGCAATAACTGTCTCTGCTGGTTTTTCCTCATGATGGGCAGCAATTGCATGCACTACTTCTGGATTTTCTCCATATCTTCTGGCAAGATGGGCTCCTATTAAAGCGTGGGGTCCTTCCATTTCCTGGTCCATTGCTTTTCCAATATCGTGCAAAAGTCCTGCCCTCTTGGCAAGATGACTGTCTGCCCCTATCTCCGATGCCATAATTCCTGCTATGTAAGCTACCTCTTTTGAATGCTGGAGGACGTTTTGACCATAACTTGTTCGAAATTTAAGTTTTCCCAAAAGTCTTGTAAGTTCTGGAGAGATGTCGGATATCCCGAGGTCAAAAACTACCTTTTCTCCCTCTTCTTTAATTAACTCCTCAATTTCCTTTTTTGCCTTTTCCACAACCTCCTCAATTCGAGCAGGATGTATTCTTGTGTCGGCTATAAGTCTCTGGAGGGAAATCTCTGCTATTTTTCTACGTAAAGGATCAAAACAGGATATAGCTACGGCTTCAGGAGTGTCATCTACTATCAAATCCACCCCTGTTAAAGCTTCAAAAGTCCTTATATTTCTTCCTTCCCTTCCTATTACCCTACCTTTCATCTCTTCGCTTGGCAGAGGAACGATGGAAACAGTTGATTCTGCCACCTGATCCACTGCACAACGCTGAATAGCTGTTGCAATTATCATTCTGGCTCTCTTGTTAGCCAGCTCCTTTGCCTCTTTTTCAGTTTCCTGAATTATCTTAAGAGCCTCTTCTTTTGCCTCTTTTTTTATATTTTCCAGAAGAATCTTCTTGGCTTCTTCAGAAGAGATACCAGCAATTTTTTCTAATCTTAGTTTATACTCTTCCTCAAGCCTTTTCTCTTCACTGACAAGCTCTTTTGCCTTTCTTTCAAGTTCTTGGAAACGACGATCAAGGTTCTCCTCTCTTTCAATTAATTTCTTGGAAAGTCTTGTTAGTTCCTCCCTCTTTTCGCTACTTTCCTTTTCAAAGGCAGCTCTGATTTTGTGGAGCTCTTCTTTTTTTTCAAGTTCAAACTCTCTTTTTTTATTCCTTATCTCTTCCTCCACCCGGGAGAGTCTCTCCTGAGCCTGGCGGAGAAGAGAGTTTGCTTTCACTTTATTCCACAGGGTACTTATCAACCAGCCTGCTCCTAAACCTGCAATAATAGATATAATTATTGGCACAACCACACTTCACCCCCTCTTGTTTTCAAAGATCAATTAATTTCTTCCATACTTCAGATTATAACTTTTAAAGCTTTTTGTCAAGATATACAGTTTGCCTTGTCAATTAAATTTTAAAAGTGCACTGATTTTATGATGATTTAAACTTTAAAAGTGCACTTATTTGCATTTGCCGGATAAAGCACATTTTCTTCTTTCTGACAGATTGTGGAAAAGGTGGGAAATGATAAATGATATTCAATAGAAACTGCAGATTTGATGTAATTTACACTTAATCACTTCGTTTCAGGTAAGAAAAGATAGAAAATTTGTCAGTAATTTAAGGATAGGATTTTAAAAGGTGTATACTGGCAGGTCTTTTACTTTTTCATTACAAGTTTTGCCATTTCGGCACATCCCAGAATGGAGCAATTTTCTTTTACCTTTATTTCAAAACCTTTAAAAATCCTTTTTTTGTAATCCATCATTACAGGATTTGCCCCTCCGCCTGTGAGGTACATAGTTTTTTCAAGTTCTATGCGCTTTGCCATCTTATCAAGGGTTTTTTTCATTCTCCCCACAGTTGCCTCCATCAGGGCATAGAGACAATCATCTCTTGTGGTGCTCAGGGTAAGTCCTGAAAAGGAGGCTGTTTTCTGCCTCAGACTTGTTCTATCTCCTGCAAGATGAGGATTAAATTTCACCTTGCATTTTGTTCTTCTTTCCAATACTTTCCCGAGATAAAGGTTATAAAACTCCTCTCTGTTCATTTCTTTACAGAATTGGGAATAAAACCATTCAAGGGCAAATCCTCCTGTGGTGATGTCATACATTAGCCACCTGTCAGGGAAAGGATGAGTTCGCAGGTAATACTTCTCATCAGGTATGGGTTTTTCAAGACATATGGTTATAATTTCAGAGCTTCCGGTGATATTTAATATCTGCCCACTTTTTACAAGACCTGCACCCACTGCAGCAGAGGAGGTGTCATTTGAGCCCATAAGCACAGGTACCCCTGCCTTTATCCCTGTAGTCTTTGCCGCCTCTTTTTTTACCTTACCCACAATTTTAAGTGAAGGAACAACAGGAGGAAGTTTTTCAAGAGGAATTTCAAGCTCCCGACAGAATTCCTCACACCAGTCAGAATAGGCCACAGTATTGTAAAGACCTGTTAAGGAAGCGTTGGTGGGATCAATGCTCCAGTTCCCTGTTAATCTTTTTACAAAAAATGTATTCATGTGGCCAAATTTAAATGCTTTTTTAAAAGCATCAGCCTCTTTTTCTTTTAACCACAGTATGCTTGTTACAGATATTCCCCCGGGATAGGGTATATTGCCTGCTATCTTTAAAAATCTTTCCTTACCTATTATGGATAAAGCTTTTTTTGCTTGTTTTACACTTCTTCTGTCCCAGTGAATAATGGCAGGATAAAGAGGGATTCCCTCCTTATCCATAGCAATAAGGGCAGGACTGAATACACACTGAACTATAAGCTCTACCTTGTTAAGATAATCTTTTAATTTTTCTGTGACTTTAAGAAAAGCTTTCCATACTTTTTCTGCATCCATTTGAACACTCATTCCATAGGTTTCATAGGTGTATTCTGCCTTTTGTTGCGTCACTATCTTGAAATTTTCATCAAATAAGGCAGATTTTAAAGAAGAGGTCCCTATATCAAGTGCCAGCACGTAGGACTTTTTACTCATTGGGAAACCTTCTAATTTTTAAATTTTTCTTCTCTGATAAATCCAGCCTCCTCAAGTTCCTTTCTGTTAAATATGTATTTTGGGAGTTTGCCGGAAAAAAAGTCAAGTACAGCCTGACAGGCTCCCTCTGCAAGGCGGGCAACGCACTCTTTTGTGAGAGAGGCAGAATGAGGAGACAAGATGACGTTATCCATTTTTAAAAGAGGATTATCTTGAGGTGGGGGTTCCTGAGAAAAAACGTCAAGGGCAGCTCCTTTTATTCTTCCTTCTTTTAAAGCTTTAATTAAAGCCTCCTCATCTACTACCTCTCCCCTTGAGGTGTTTATAAAATAAGCCTCCTTTTTCATCTTACCCAAGAGCTTTTCTGTTATAAGATGGCGTGTTTTTGGTCCTCCTGTTACGTGGATTGAAACAAAGTCAGCTTTTTCAAATATCTCCTCTATTTTTCCACAAAATTTTATGCCATCTTTTATCTCTCCTCCTTTTGCTACAAAGGGATCATAGGCAATAACCTGCATACCCAATCCTGTCTGACAGATTTTGGCAACTTGAGAACCTATTTTTCCTGCACCAACAATTCCCAGAATTTTACCTCTGACATCTACTGCTTCATATCTGTTTCTTGCACCCCAGTTTCCTTCTCTTGTAGCATCATCCATAAATTTTAGCTGCTTTGCAAGAGACAGAATAAAGGCAACGGTGTGTTCTGCTACAGATAAAGCATTAACCCCAGGGAGATTACAGACAAGGATGCCCCTTTTTGTTGCCTCTTCCACATCCACATTATCAACGCCTGCACCAGTTCTTGATATAATTTTAAGATTTTTTGCTTCCTGAATTATTTCTTTATCTATTTTAGCGCCAGTTCTTAATATTATTGCATGAACGTCTTTTGCAAGATTTTTAATTGTCTTTTTTGATGTATCAGGGGCAACTACTACATCTACCTTTCCTTCCAGGAGATTCATTCCTGCTTGGTGAATTTTCTGGGGCAGAAGGACTTTCTTCATATCAAACTCCGTGTTTAGTTTATTTAATATTTAGTATACTTTATTCCTTACTTTTCATTTTATCAGGATTTACCTTTTATGTCAACAGGAGTTTTCGAAGAAAGTCTTTAAGTAAAATTGTAGAAATATTTTTCTCTATAAGTTTTGCAAAAGAAAATACGCTGAATGAATGTTTTTCAAAATCGGCAATTTTTTCAATGAGGTGAGAATTTTTCCTGGCAAGATTAAAAAGTCTTTCTAAGAATCTTATATCTTTTTTTTCCAGAAATCTTCTTATCCTTAAGGAAAGGTTAATTTCCTTTCCTATTATTTTTTTCCACTCCCTATCGTAAGATGAAATTTCTCCTTTTTTTATGCAATCAGCAAGGACTTCTGCACATTTTATTCCATAGTAAAGTCCCCCTCCACTTAAAGGCTTCACTTGACAGGCAGCATCGCCCACAAGAGCAATATTGTCTTTTGAGGTCTCTCCATATCCTATGGGTATAACTCCTCCCATTCTCTCTATTATTTTGCCTCTTATTTTTATCTTTTCCATAAAAGACTTAAGTGTTTTGAGAGGATAAGGAGAGATACACCCAACACGGGTTATCTTCTCACTTTCAGGAATCAGCCAGCAAAAGTAAAGAAAGGGTTTTGTAAAATAAATTTGCACCATGTCAGGAGGGCTTATTTTTTGCTCTACTCTAAATTGCAGCCCTTTGTAATAGGTAGGTTTTAAATTCAAACCGCCTTTTTTCCTTACTGTTGAGGTTGCTCCATCTGCTCCAATTAAGATATCGCATTTTAGTTTTTCTTTTTTTGTGTGCAAAAGATATTCTCTCCCCCTCTTTTCAAAAGAAGAAAGCTTTGCCCCCCTTCTAATTTCAAGCCCCTCAGATAGCTTCTTATCAAACTTTTCCCTGTTAATTACAAAGGCAACACCTTTTCTTTCCAGATAAAAGTTTTTGCCTTTGTAGAAGATAATGGCTCCGTTTATTTCATTTTCCACCACATCATAAGGTAAAGAAATTTTTCTTTTTTCAAAAAGGCCACTTCCCACAAGTCCTGCGCAGTGTTTTGGAATTCCTATTTCCCTGTGTTCCTCAATTATAACCGGAGAAAATCCATAATACTTTAAAAGTCTTCCTAAGTAGCATCCTACAGGTCCTGCTCCTGTTATAACTATACGCATTTTTAAGTCTGTAAAAATATTTAAAGTCCCAATTTCTCTGATATACTTTTCATTGCTTCAAGCACGCATTCTATATGCTCCTTCAGATCAACTCCGAGCTCTTTTGCTCCCTTTTCTATATTTTCTCTTTTTACGCCTCTTGCAAAAGCTTTATCTTTCCATTTTTTCATTATTGACTTTACCGTTACATCAGATATTTTTTTGGTGGGACGGACAAGTGCCACTGCCACTATAAATCCTGTTAATTCATCCACTGCATAAAGTGTCTTGGCAAGGAGTGTCTGCCTTGGAACACCTGTATGATCTCCGTGGGCAAGGATAGCCTGAATCATCTCCTCAGAGTAACCTTTTTCTTTGAGTATTTGCACTCCTTTGAAAGGATGGTCCTGTGGCGAGGGATATTTTTCATAGTCAAAGTCATGCAGAAGTCCTGTCACCCCCCACTTTTCAGGGTCTTCACCAAATTTTTCAGCATATTTCCTCATAGCTGCCTCAACTGCTAAGGCATGTTTTATGAGATTTTCGCTTTTAGTGTATTGCTTTAAAAGAGAAAAAGCTTCCTCTCTTGTCGGCCACATTTTCTCCTCCTTCTTTATTTATTTCTCTTCTGATTTTATCAGCTTAGAAAAATGCGTCAATTTTTAACTTTAACTTGATTTTCATCTGGTAGATTGTATACTAATAAACGGATGTTGTTCGTTGATAACCCCAAATAAGATATTATCTTCCATTAAGGACTTTTCTTGTGTGGAGCTTGATATGGAAAGAGGTAAGCCCTTAGGTAAGGTTATTTCCAAAGAAGAATTTACTTTAAAGCTTGAGAAAAGAGCGCAGAGATTCTTTAAGGTGGGTAATTTAATATTAAAAAAGAGATACTTCAGTCAGAACTACTATTCTAACCTGGAAAATGAGGCACATATTCTGGAAACATTCCTTGATGATCACAAAGCAAGGGGAAATAAAACCTTTGCTTTCTTTACGGAGCTTGTTGCCTGTATAAGATGGATTGCCAGAACTGCCCATACTTTAAAACACATCCAGAACAGATATAAAAGCTATGGAGTGGAAAAAGACGGCAAACTTTTGACAGATATTAAAAATTCTCTGGAGTTTTGTAACAGCTCTATTTCAAATCTTTATAAAGCTTTGAAAGAAGAAGCTCTTTCTATAGGGATAAAGGTTCCTTCCTCTTATCTTAATGAGGAAGACTTCATGGAGGCAGAAATTCAGGAATATCTTGTTCAGGATATTGATGAGGATTATTGCTGCCTCTATCAAGAAGAAAAGGTGATTGAGGTTACTTTTGCCTATGTTGATGTTGCAGATAGATTAGCCCAGCTTTTGGAAGAAGAGGAGCCAACTGAGGATAAAATAGAGGAGCTTTCAAGTGCCTTTCACAGAATTCAGTCAAAATACGACAGCTATATAAGTGGTAGTAAAGAGGAAAAAGAAGATAAAAGACTGAAGAAGATGAGAGGGTATACTTCTGTTTGCTTGCACTTACTTGAGGCTGCTCTTTACATGTTGCACTTTTATGAAAGACATATTAAGGCAGATGGATTAAGCGGATTAAAAGAGAAGATATCCAGGATTGT
>DRTT01000029.1 GCA_011372105.1 Candidatus Aerophobota bacterium | reverse complement strand
CCTAGCCTCAGCCTGTAGCCTATGGACACAGGATATCTATAGAACCTAGCCCTAGCCTGTAGCCTACAAACATAGGATATCTACAGGATATCTATATAGCCCAGCCCTAGCCTAGCCTCAGCTGTTCAGGCTAAGGCTAACCCAAGGCTAACCTACTGGAAATTGGCTAGCCTCTGGCTAAACATTGGCTAGCCCTAGCCTAGCCTTTGGCTGAACACTGGATAACTTAAGGCTATAGCTCATGGATAAAAAACATTTAGAAAGTAGAATGTATAAAGTAACGCATAAATAAATGACACATATATATAATATATATATTAGTGTTGTATATCCCACTTTTTCACTTAAGACAGGCAATCTTGCATAAACAAATCATAACCTGAGAAATCATCATGAGCTTGGGCGTTCCAATAGTCTCTCTCTTCATCGCTCAATGCTCCCCAAGCTTTAGCACAATCTTGAAACTTCGCCCTCTGAACCTGCTGAGAAAGAGAAACCCTATCCTGACCAATCCTGTTTTTTCTGATATACCCTTGCTCTTGTCTCCAAACAAAATCAAGGCACGGCGAAACTTTGCCTGTTGCCCAATCTCCAAAAAGTGGTTTGGCCAGTTTTGCCATTCCTGATCTCCTGCTCTCTCCACCTATGCCACTCTATCCTTGCCCAAGAGAAATTTTTAAGACATTTTTGACCAAACTTGATAATCCCAACTATCAGTTTTTGAGCTCTCTGACACAAAAAGAATGCTGTCTTTTTCCAAATATGCCCTCGTCCTTTAGAACCAATCCACGTTGCACGACGAATATAATTTAGTCTTTCCAACCGAGCTAATCTATAGAACAGTGTTCTTTCTGAAATATCAACAAAATGAAACTTCTGAAGAAACTCAAGAATAGTTTGAGACTTCAAATACACATAATCCCTTTTTGCCTTCATCAACCCCGCTGTAATAGTCTCAATAATTGCCCTATCAATACTATCTAACCTCCAACCTCTATCAACTTCCTGCCTAGTTTTCCTCGCCCTGTCTGCCTTCTGCAAAACTTGTTGAACTAAACCACCTATCTGCATCCTTCCCCCCTTATACGTCCTGCCGCAGAGGGAGGGAGGAAGAAAGCCCCCACGGCAGGACGCAAAAATTTTTTATAATCCATAAGTCCTTCTGCCATGCAAAGTCCGAGCTTTTTTAGGAGCAACTGGAGGAATAGTGGGCGAAGTAGTCCCTTGTAGAATGCATTGCTGAACAAAGTAATTAAAACCAGAAATTGGAGGATAAACGTCCCTAGCGGCCTCATTCCAACTTGTCTTATCTGCCTCATACAGCGCTTGCCATGCGTCCACGGCATCGGCAAAATTAGTCCTATGTGCTTGCTGACTAGTAGTCTTTGGATTAGTAGGCCTGAACCATCTTTTCATGTATTGCTGACCTTTCCAAATCGAAGCAGTGATAGACCCGTCCATCGTCCCCGAAGCATCAACCGACATAAACGGCCCTACAACTCTTGCCATACTTCATCACCTCCTTTCTTACTATTTTTTCTCATATATAAACACCCCCCAACCGTTCTCTTTCCTGAACGGCTGGATCTCCCTTTCAGCTTCTCTTATAGCCCCCTCATAAAACTTAGTCAAATCAATCAAATCAAACTGCTCAAAATAATTTCTCCACCAAGCAATCGGTTTAATGGTGACATGAGTAGGGTCACCATCCCGGGCCCATGCAGGCGACTCCTGAACGGTAATAATATGAACATATAAACCACCAGTCTGTAAAACAGAAAGCATATTTAAATTAGCCTTCAGCAAATCATCAACATTGATATGCTCAAGCACACCATGAGACACAACAACATCATATAACTTAGACAAATCTCCTAATTTATGAGTAATATCCCAGACAAAGAGATAAGGGTAAATCTCCCGAAACGGAGTATTCTTAATCATCTCAGAACACTTATCACAACCCCAAGCATAAATCCCAGCTTCACGAAAAGCCTTAACATGAGCGCCGTAAGCCGTGCCTACATCTAAAAGCTCTCTGCCACCAAGCCTAAAAACAGCATTCATCCACGCAGCGTAATTCCTCTGCCACTGTCCAAAATGCTTTAAATGCTCATACATACTTTACTTTCCACACGCCCCAGAAATTGCCCTGTCTAGAAGCTCAACAACCCAATCATCAATAGGCGAAGACGAATCTTCAACAGCCTTTTTAAGGGCTGGTTTCAAAACAGGCCACAAGTTACAAATTATCATCAGCACTAGATTTGCTCTGTTCATCACAACACCCCCTTTCTAATAAAATTTTTATATTTGCCTCTAGGAAAGACATTTTCCTTTCCACTCGCAACAAGAGACCAATAACAAACACCCAAACACTAATATTTATCCCAAAGAATACCTGATTGTCCACTGATTACCATTAACACAGACTTTATAACACTGTCAACCTCAATCTTTCCCATACATTCACGCCCAACACAATTATAACGCCCACATGGCCGTTTAGAACAAGCCCCCTCAATTGGCACATGTTTTGCAAAGTGAGGTAAAATCCACTCCTTTGAGGTAGGCCCCCAAAGCGAAACAATCGGCTTGGACATCCTTAGCGCAATATGCATAATTGCACTATCTATAGCCACAACAACATCGGACGCCCCTACCATCGCTGCCACCTGCTCCCATGACAAAACCCCCTGTCTTTGAAAAAGACCTTTAACTTTAGTCTCAACCTTCTCACCATACCCACCAAGAACAACAACCTTCCCCCCTTCCTCTCCTATCCTTTCCGTAAACTGCTCAACCTTTTCCCAAAACCAACTTTTAGCATTAGCAGGTTGACCACTTTGCCAATGCAAAGCAACCAAAAAACCGTCCCCTTGCAAAATTCTTGCCCTCTCTTCCATTGCCCAAGACACTAAGTGAGAAGGCAAGACTATGCGACAAAACCCTATATCATGACGAAACCCTAACAGAACTCCATAAGTATAAGCCTTCCCCGCTGGAGGATGAAAATAATCCATCCCTGTAATCTTTCTCATATCTACATATTCCTTCTCTCTTATCGTCCCAGAAACAAACTTAACACAAGAAGGCAAATCAACCTTTTCTAACAAACAAACCCTAGTAGGATCTACATAACAAACAAACTCTTTTTTAGAATACTCTCTTACAGCATGACGCAAAGCATCACACTGTAAAAGATAATCACCCATCCCCCCCTCAAATTGGACATGAACAACATCATTTTTCCCAATATACTTTCTAGCTTTCTCAATAGCGACCTCTTCAGACAAATTCAATCCATCTTTCGTAACAACGACCTTCCCACCATGCGGAGGCTGAATTACCCTCCACCCTTCACCTGCCAACTCATCAACACCCTCAAGATATGTAACCCCAATATCAGACACATCATCAACACCTAAGAACCGTCTCAAAGCCACCCTAGACGCAACATATTTATTTTTCTCCGTCCTGATTATCTCTCCAGAACTCTTTTTGAAAAAAACAGTCAAATAAACCATACCCCACCCCCAGAAAAAAATCATAAAACAAACAATCAAACAAAAAACCTAACAAAAATTTCATCCTCTACTCTACACACCAAAAAACCTTAAACTGTGCCGCATTATATTGAACAATACTAGCACCCCCGCAATCTCTCCACGACCGCCCAGCACTCCAATAATGTATTGTAACATGATACCTCTGAGGACTAAAACACTGCCCTGGGTCTAAATACTGCCAACACTCATCAACAGATATTGTCTCACTAAAACTACTCCAAGTTTGTGCAGGAAGATGAACTAATATCCGACGACCTTTATTATTAACACAAGTATTACGACCATTATTAACAACTACTCCCGACCTTTTATTTATGCCCTTCCACCACTCAGGCGCTCCACCATATATATCACAAAACCAGTACCAATATCCCGCACACTCCGGCACTCCCCTAACCGTCACATGGAAATCATCCGAACTCTTGCCATCCGTAACCGTCCCCTCATGAGTGCCCACAATTCCCCAATTCTTGATCTTGAAACTTGCAACCCCATCAACGCAAGGAGTAATATCAAAAACCTCTCCATACCCATAATCAACAGTAATATCTCCCTGACAATTTTCTACCGAATAATTAACAACTTCATCTGCATCAACCGTAACCTCTTTAGGTCTAACAATTAACTCTTTCTCAGGAAGACACCAATCAGGCAACTCACCAGTGGCATAGAAAGTAGCCAAACAAGCACGGACGCACTTGTCTAACCAAGAGCACCTGTCCCCTTCCTCTTGCTTCCTTCTATACCACTCTTCTTTCTCTTCATCGCTCAAATTCATGCAACATCGCAGACACTCCCCAAAGGCATCAGTAGTTTCAGGGTCAGGATTAGCAGGCCGATCATGTTTCGTTCTTCTCACCCTACCAACGGTAGAGGCAACCTCTCTTCAATGATAAGCCTCCGTTAAAGCCCTTCTATATGCCTGCCCAAAAAACCAATCATCATCAAAAGTATAAATCAGACTATCCCCGGGAATATTCTGATCTTTCACTTTAGCCATTAAAGAAACTCCGAAATATCATGAGACTTAATATAATTAGCTACAAAAGCATTATACCTAACGCAACAATATTTATACCTTCTTTTTGCCTTCTCCTCCCACTCCTTCTTTTCTTCCTCCGTCAATTCCTTCCAAGCAGCCATTGCAGCAGCAAACCGCCGGCGATTAGCTTGAACGAGGGCAGTATTCCCCCCGTTAGACTTGCGCCACGGCTGCACATGCTGCTTACCTTTTACAACACGAAATAACCAAAGAGTGCCAAGAGTGCCATCAGGATTAACCTCATGGATGCACCCCCGCACCTGCAAGGAATAACAAGGCGTTATACTACTTGCCCACTTAGGCCTAGTCATAGCGATTTAACCAAGCAACAAAACAACCTAAACCTATCCAAAAAATCAAAACAATCTCTAAAAAACCTACCATTTCCCCCTCCCATTACTTTCTTTTCCTAGCCTTTCTATAACACTCATCATTACAACAATGAAAAGGACCGTAACAAGTTAGAATAGACCGTTTAAATCGACCTTTTCTAATTTCTACCTCAGTAGTCCACGACACCACCCCCTCTTTTCCACAACCATCACATTTACCAAATTTTACTCCTTCTATTTTTCTCACCATCCCCAATCCTCCGTTTTTCTTGACCATATTACATCAAACCACTCTATACAATTTTTAACCAACTCAGGTTCAGTAACAATAACAGATAATTCAAACGGATTTTTAAAACTACTATCAGTAATATTATGACTACCTAATATTGCAAAAAGATTATCAAAAACAGCAAGTTTAGCGTGACCTGTCCTACCACCCGCAGGCATCCTGACAGGAATATCCACATCTATTAACTTTCTCACAGCAAAATTGTTAACATTAAAATTCGGGCGATTTCTTTTTGGACTATCAACAATAACCCTGATATCAACTCCCCTTCTTTTTGCATCTGCAAGCGATAAATAAACCTGTGTTGACTTACTGCTATTCCTGAAAAAATGAAAAGACAGAACATAAGTAAAAATCCTTATCTCTCTCTTTGACAACACTATTCCATCAATAAGCCTATTAGCAAACTCACTTTTTAATAACTCCATCTCTTCCCCCCATTTCAAAGCTTAATATACCTATAATCAACCCCTCTTATCTCCCTATGCCTCCGTTCTAACTCCCTTGCCTTCCTAAATAGATCTGGATGCAACCTCTTTAACAACTCCCACTGTTCTTTAGTCTGAAGAGCACAAAAAAAACAATTACTCCTCTGAGGCACAGGCAAACCAAACCTCTTAATAAACTTCCCACAATCTGCCCTATTCATACCAGCCTCTGCCAACGGGAAAGAATAGAAAAGAGCATCTTTGGCCCTTCTCTTCCTTTCAATCCTCTTTTCTTCCTCGACAGTGTAACCCAAATAAGTGACAGCATCAGGAAAGGCCTTTTTAATAGGCCTAACCTTCCATCTATCAGTGCACATCTTGAGCCTGAAAGAAGGGGTAAACCCCTTCTCATGAAGATAATCATAAAGTGGTGGCTGTTTCCTTAATGTTGTAATCTTAGCCCCCCACTCCTTCCATATAAACTCCTTAAACCGCTCAAGATAGCTATAAGTTTCTGGCCACTCCCCCCCTGTATCTGCAAAAACAATAGGACATCTCTCACCCATTGAGTATAATAGCAACGTCATGGCCACTGAATTAACCCCCGCTCCAAAGGAAATTATCCGTTTTTTTTTCTTTCCTGATTATCTTCCCTTTTAATATCATTAGCTGCATCAAAGTAACTATCGAGCAACTTTCTAATAATAAAGCTCATACTCAATCTCTTTTCAAAAGCAAGCTTCCTTAACGCCTCATATTGACTATCTTCTAAAACAATAAGCAACTTATGCATTTTCCTCATTTTCTCTCTCCTGCCTTTTATGATAATCAATAGAACACATCTTAAGATATTCTATTACATCGCTAATCTCTGCCTCTTTTACATCTTCCCCATGTTCTACCGCTTCAAGGATACTTAAAATTTCAGCATGTGCCCTTTTAGCAAGCTCAATGCTATCAATACCCTCTGCAATCAAATACAATTTTGAAAAATCCTTTTTCCCCTCCAACTTTTCCTCTTCCTCTTTATTCAACCCCTTTACAACCTCCCTATGAACAGGAATATCAAACTTAATCTCAACATCTGTTTCAACCACAACACAAAGCCTTACACCTGATAACTCTTTCTCAATCCCAAACCTTCTTACTTCCATCTTTTCCCCCCTCATATTTGTCTTTTAATTTCTGTTACTATCTGTCTTGCGACCTCAATTTGACCCTCGTTAACTTTGTGTAGTGCGAAGTCTATTTGTTTTAACAATTTGCTTTGTGCTTCAAGACAATTAACTGACCAAGCTCCCTTCTTTTTCCCCCTTTTAATCGCAAACTCTATGTTTGCCTTTACTTCCTCAAGAAGATTTATTATCTCTTTCTCTATACTGTGACTTTGTAACATTCTTAATCCCCCCTTTCCTCTTAAAATAAGTGACCCAAACTTATATCTTTATATACCAAAATAATTATGTTAAGTCAATACCTAAATTTATTGTTTTCTCAATCGGCTGGCTCGGCCTGACGCCCTCGCCTAGCCTCTGCCCTGACGGTGGCTACTAGCCCCGCCCGACCCAGCCAAACTTTCTTTATGCTTCTTATAAAAAATCTTTATATGTAGATAATCAGACTGCTGTTATTATTGGTTTTTAATTCTTTTTAAAAAAGGTTTTAACTATTCAAATAAAGATTTTTATATTCAAATACCTGCAACCCATTGCAGGACGAAAACCGAGCCCCAGCCCTCCAAGTTCAGCCATGCGTGTAACCCATTGCAGGACGAAAACCGAGCCCCAGCATGGCCTAGTCAAAGTTATTGCAGGACGAAAACCGAGCCCCAGCCCTCCAAGTTCAGCCATGCGTGTAACCCATTGCAGGACGAAAACCGAGCCCCAGCCAAGCGACCTTGGCACATACCTTTTTTTATATCTGTTTTACATCGGTTTGGTCAGGGGACGGCAAGCCAAAGAAATAAGGTCAACGGACGAGAAGCCAGAAGGTCAGGGGACGGCAAGCCAAAGCTACAGGTCAGGGGACGGCAAGCCAAACTTTTTTTTTACCAATAGGCCTTCCCTG
>DRTT01000082.1 GCA_011372105.1 Candidatus Aerophobota bacterium | reverse complement strand
GGGTATTTTGGTGGTGCAATAACAGGTGCAAGAAGAGCAATTATAACGAAAAATAGTATGATGCAAAGCCCTATAAGTGAAAGAGGACTTTTTCTAATCCTTGCAAGAGAAAACTTTAATTCCTTAATCCTTGGTTCAAGTCTCTTTTTAAGCCTTTCCTTTTTCCTTACAGCACTCACCTTCATTTTATCTATCCAAGCCTTACTCTTGGATCAAAATAAGCATAGAGAAGGTCCACTATTAAATTGGTTAGGCTGAAAATTAATCCATTGAAAAGCACTGCACCCAGCACGGCGGGAATGTCAAGCTGAACAGCTGCTCTTGCCCACCACCACCCAAGTCCTTTCCGATTAAATATTGTCTCGGTAATAACAACTCCCCCCATAAGCATGGCAAAAACATAGCCTGATACAGTTACAACCGGAATCATTGCATTGCGACGGGCATGTTTTTTAACCACGGTCTTTTCATCTGCTCCTTTTGCTCTTGCGGTTAAAATATATCCTTTGCTGAGAGCCTCCAGCATACTGGACCTCATTATTCTCATCACCATAGCACACTGAACTACTGTTAAAGTGATTACCGGAAGAACAAGATGACGCAAGGCGTCAAGAAAAACCCACCATTTTCCATTTAAAAGAGCATCAATTGTGTTTATGCCTGTAAATCTCCTGAATTCCTCTGATTTGACCATAATGCTTGCTTTAACTCCCAGAGCCTCAGGAGGAAAGAGTCCCTTGAAGTATCCATAAAATATCATAAGCAACATAAGACCAAGCCAGAAGGTTGGCAGGGACCATCCCACAATGGCAAAGAATCTGCTTGCATGGTCAACGGGCCTGTCTTTATGAACTGCAGCAAGACTTCCGAGGTATATCCCCACCAGTATTATGAGGGGAGCAGAAAAAATTGCAAGTTCGAGTGTGCAGGGTAGAAAGTAAAAAAAGGCTCTTAAAACAGGTTGTTCTGCTGTTTTTGACCATCCAAGATTTCCCTGGAGAACCTGAGATATCCACTTAAAGTACTGAACATAAATGGGTGCATTAAGCCCGTGTTTTTCTATAACTGATTGAATATGACGGAGCTGCTTCACATCAGTTATAAAAAGGGAGGCTCTTTGCTCTGGAGAAAAAAGTAAAAGGAGCATAAAAATTATAAGACTTACTCCTATAAGAACAGGAATAATAAGAAGAATTCTTCTTATTATGTAAGTTGTCATTTTCATTTTGTTTAACCGTGCACCAGATTTTTGTATATTATATAAAAAATCTAAAAAAAGAAAAAGGCAGGGTGCAAAACCCTGCCTTTTTCTTTGCTTTTATCCTGTTTCTTACTTTTTATAAATAGGATAAAGATATCCCTGAATTTCACCATTGGAGAAAACCGGATTATAATACCATCCGTGCACCCAGTCTCTCTCATAGTGGCGGACAAGTTCCTGATAGAGAGGAACACTTGGCACATCCTCATGATATATCCACTGAAGCTGGTAGTAGATGGATTTTCTCTTCTCGGGGTCAATGGTGTTTATTCCTCTTTCAATAAGCTTGTCCACTATAGGATTTTTATATCCCTGCCAACCAGAGAAAGTTCCACTGGAGTGCATAAATGGAAAGACAAAGTTGTGGGGATCAGGATAGTCAGCAAGCCATCCAATAATGAAAAGTGGGAGCTTTTTATTAACCATCTCTTTCAGATATGCAGACCAGTCCACAGGTCTTACCTCAATCTTAAATTTGGGGTTAAGGGATTCAATGTTTTCCTCAAATATCCTTGCTGCAATTTCTCGCTGGGTATTTCCGGTATTATAAAGGATAGTGAATTTAAACCCCTTTTCCCAGACCTCACCATCCCAGGCTTTCTTAAAATGTTCTTTTGCCTTTTCAAGATCAAAGTAATAGGTTTCCTGCTCTGGGTTTCTATAGGCAATTCCCTCAGGTATAGGACTTACAGGCTGGACAGCCTCTCCATGAAAAACATCCTTAAGGTATGTTTTCCAGTCAAAAGAGTAGGCAAATCCAAGCCTCACATCCTTGTCAGTAAAAAAGTCAGGAGGTATACCTTCACCATCCAGTTTTCCACTTCCTATATATGGATTTGCCTCAGTATTTATATCAAACTGGAAAAAGGCAGCTGTAAGGGCAAGGGTGGGAAGATTCTTAACCACGTTTACCCCTTCAACTCCCTCAAGTTCCTGAACATAGGCATGGGGAACATAAACTATATCAGCATCTCCTGCAAGGAACATAAGTTTTCTTGTGGTCCATTCATCAACTATCTTCCATATCACTCTTTTTAATCTGGCAGGTTCTCTCCAGTAATCATCAAACCTTACAAGAGCGGTCTCAACTCCTGGTTCCCACCTTTCAAGTTTAAAAGGACCTGTTCCACAGGCAATGCCATGCAAAGGCTCTTTACCTGGTTCTGGATTGTTATATTCTTTCCAGGTTTCAGCAGTTCCTGGCCAGTCACCGTGTTCCACACAGAATTTTTTGCTTACAATTGCACCCCAGCTATTTGCCAGGATTGAAAGAAAAGGTGGATAAGGTTGCTTTAAATGAAATACCACGCTATCCCCCTTTACCTCAATTGCCCTGTCTATGTCCTCAAATTTTACAACTATATTTCCATTTTCGTCTCTTGAACCAGAAACACCCAGAAGAGGTTCATATAGCATCCATACAGGTCCTCCATCTCTGTCCTGAACGAGTGCTCGCTCAAAAGAATACTCCACATCCTCAGGAGTGAGAACCTCACCATTGTGAAATTTAACCCCCTTCCTTATGGGAAAAGTATAGGTAAGGCCATCAGAAGATATGAGACCGTTTTCAAGAGAGGGAACTTCTGTTGCCAAAACAGGCACAAACTCGTCGGTTCTTTCTCCTTTGAACGTTATGAGGGTCTCGTAGATGTTGAGTATCCGCGCGCCACTTGCTGTATCATATGCCCAGGCAGGATCAAGAGAATCAACTGTTCCAATATCCGCAATAATAAGAGTATCAGGATTTTTAACTTCCGCAAAGGATAAAGAACCTGTAGCAAGAGTTAACCCCACAACCACTGCCACAATTAGTTTTGCTACTCTCACTTTTACCTCCTTTTTTCTCAAATTTTTTCTCTCCTCTTATCTTATATTCCCATATTACCCCCTTTTTGCTATACTAATTTTCCTCATTATATCCTGACCTCTCATTAAAGTCAAATACTCCTTGCCAGAAGAAAACCTGCAAGAAGAACAAGAGCCTCCTCCATCTCACCAAGAGCTCCCAGTGTATCTCCTGTAAATCCTCCCATCCTCTTTTTTAGATAAAGGGAAAAAAGAAGACAAAATCCTCCTGTTATCAAGAGAAGAAAAAGAGAAGAAAAACCAAGAATAAGAACTCCTAAAACTGCAGTTATAAATGTTGAAAGTAAAACTTCCTTTAATCCTGTGAAAGAAGAAAATTCTGCCATTCCCTTCTTTTTTGCATAGGGAATAACAGAACTTCCAACTACCATACCCCATCTGCCAGCACAGGGAGAAAAAATAAAAAGAAGAGCATTTGAGGAAGATGCAACATTTTTAATTAAAATAAACTTTAAAAGAAGAAAAAGAAAAACACCTGCCACTCCTTTTGCTCCTAAATGAGCATCTTGCATAATCTGCAATATTTCTTTTCTGTCCTTTCCTCCACTTAACCCATCTATCATATCTGCAAAACCATCAATATGCAGTGCTCCTGTAACGAAAATCCAGAAAGAAAGCAGTATCAATGAGAGAAGGTCAGAAGACAAAAAACCAAAAGCAAAATAAATAAAAAATAGTAAAATACCTATAAAAAATCCAACAAGAGGAAAAAAAGGGGTAGAGTTTGCAACTTCTAAGGAAAAATCGGTTTTCCTTTCTTCTTTAAGTTCAGGGAAGGGTAAAATAGTTAAAAATCTCAAAGCTACAGAAAAATATCTTAAAAAGCAATAAAATTTAAACTTGCAATCTTCCAGCTTCATCCTTTTATTTTGTGAGGAATTCCGCAAACCATAAGCCATACCTTATCAGAATAATTTGCAATAACTTGATTTGCTTTCCCCGCAATGTCCCTGAATTTTCTCCCGAGTTCTGTTGGTGGGACAACCCCCCAACCAACCTCGTTTGACACAACAATTGTAGCTTTGTTAAATCTTTTTCCTGTCTGTGCTATTTGTTCAACCTGAGCCAATATATCTCTTTCCTCCCTATTTTTTAAAAGAAGATTGGAGACAAGTAAGGTGAGGCAGTCTACTATGAATATTTTCTCCGGAGAGCTGAATTTTAAAAGACAAGAGGCAACATCCTCCTCTTCTTCTATTGTCTGCCACCACGAGGGGCGAGACTTTTTGTGAAGAGCAATTCTCTCTCTCATTTCAGGATCCTCATATAAAGGAGCTGTTGCTATGAAAACAACAGACGAAGAAGCAAGGTTTGAGGCAAGTTGAACTGCAAACCTGCTTTTTCCACTCCTTACGCCTCCACTTATAAGAATAAGCTCTGGCATTTTTTACTTTCCTATACAAAACTGTGAAAAAATACGGTCAAGAATCTCTTCTCCCAATCTTCTCCCCGTTATCTCATCAAGATGGGAGATAGCCTCTCTTAGCTCAAAAGCCAGAAACTCAACTGAGACATCTTTTTTCAGACCCTCTTTTGCTCTTAAAAGGCAAGATTTTGCTTTTTCAAGACAATCTTTTTGTCTTAAATTAACCATAATCTCCTCAGAGTCAGGGGTCACTTTCTCTAAGATGAGCTTTGCTATCCTCTCTTTCAACTTCTCAAGACCTGTCCCTTCCAGAGCAGAGATTTCCACAGGAGAGGTGTCAGGAAAAAGATTTTTGAGTTTACCTTTATCAATTTTCTGAGGCAGATCTATTTTATTTATTAAAAGTAAAGTTTGTTTTTTGAGTTTTTTTACAAGTGAAATGGCATTTTCGTCTTCTTCTGTGAGAGGAGAGGATCCATCCACCATTAAAAGAACAATATCTGCCATCTTTAAAGAATCGCAGGTTCTCTTTACGCTTTCTTTTTCAAGGAGAGTGTTGAAATTACCTATTCCTGCCGTATCAATCATACATACAGGAAATCCTTTTATATTAACAATCTCCTCAATTGTGTCTCTTGTTGTTCCGGGAATGTGACTTACAATAGCTCTTTCTCTTGCAAGGAGTGTATTTAAAAGGCTTGATTTGCCAACATTTGTCCTTCCTGCAATCACAACTTTTACTCCCTCTCGATAAATCTGCCCTGTATTTGCCTTCTCTATAAGATTTCCTACTTTTTCAATTAAGGAAGAAACCCTTTTTTCTTTTTCTTCTTTATCAAGAACCTGTATATCCTCCTCTGTAAAATCTATCTCCGCTTCCATCAGTGAGAGAAGATCCACAATTTTTTCCCTTATAGATGATACACGTCTTGAAAGCTCACCTCCAAGAGACTTCACTGCAAGTTTTAAACTTTTCTCGGTTTTAGCCTGCACAACATCAAGGACACTTTCTGCCTGAGATAGGTCAATTCTTCCATTTAAAAAAGCTCTCCTGGTAAACTCACCCGGCTCTGCAAGACGAGCACCTTGTTTAATGCATATCTCAAGAACCTTCCTCAAAGGAACAATTCCTCCATGGCAGTTTATCTCCACAATATCCTCTCTGGTATATGTTCTTGGAGCTTTCATAAGACTTAAAAGAACTTCATCAACTTTTTCTCCTGTATCAGGGTCAATTACCCACCCATAAAACATCTTGAAGGAAGAATTCCAGGAAATCTTTGTCTGAGAGGAAGGAGAAAATATTCTCTTTGCTATATCAAAAGCTCTATCCCCGCTCATTCTCACTATTCCAATGCCTGCCTGACCTATGGGAGTTGAGATAGCAGCTATTGTATCTTTGTTATCTATCATGGCAGGTTTTATTTAGATGGTAACAGTTTTTCTTGTAATAATAAGTTGCTGGACAATTGAAATTAAAGTAGAGGTAAACCAGTAAAGCATAACTCCAGAGGGAAGAGACCAGAGAATAACTATCAAAAATAAGGGGAAAAATTGCATTATTTTTGTAATTCCCTCCTGATCTTTTCCTCTCTGGGCTCTTTGAGATACTCTCTGCTGGAGAAACATACATCCTGCAAGAGCCAAAAGAAGAGGGATGTCAGGTTTGCCCAGGTTTTTTATCCACAAAAAGGAGGGATTTTCGGCAAAGGGGAAATCAAGCAAAGCTCTGTAAAGAACAAAGATAATAGGAAGCTGAATAAACATGGGAAGACAACCTGCCATGGGGTTTATCTTATATTTGCCATAAATTTTCATCATTTCAGCCTGCATTTTCCTGGGATCATTTTTGTATTTCTGCTGAATTTTTTTAAGTTCTGGCTGAATAAGTTGCATTTTTTGCATAGACTCAAATTGCTTTATACTTAAAGGGGAAAGTGCTCCATATATAAGGAGAGTGAGTAAAATAATAGCAAGTCCATAATTTTTGGTGAAACTGTAAAAGAAAATAAGAATTTTACTGAGACCCACAGAAAGATATCCCCACGCCCCTATTTCAAGAGCATCAGTTAAATGATAATCCTCCCCTAATCTTTCCTTTACAATATTGTTAACAAGTCTTACATAAGGATAACTTTGAGGACCTGAGTAAATTATAAAACTTGCCTTATCAGAGGAAGTAGAAAACCCAAAGTCTTCTTTTTTAAAAAACCCTCTTTCAATACTTGTTAAAGGAATCATTATTGCTATAAAATCTTTCTTTTTTCTTACCCCCATCCACCTTATTTTACCATCGTATTCTGCCCTCACTCCCTCCTTTTTTTCTTTATAAAGGTAGGATCCCCAGAAGGCAAGTCTTTCCTCACCATCGAGTTTTTCCCCAATTTTTACAGGGTGTAAAATCTCATACTTTGTCCTGCCGGGAGATTCAGCAGAAAGTTCATAAAAAACATGATATCCCTGTTCAGGGAGCCTCAAAACTTCTTTTATTTTAATATTTTCCTTTTCATCCTCCCAGAAGAGAACAATCTCTCTTTCTTTCTTCTCTTTCACTTCAAACCTTGTTCCAGAAAAATTAAATACTTCACCATCTTCGGATTTGAGGTAAAACCTTATAGGCTTCTCTTTTTTTAAAAGGTCTTTCTTTTTATTCTTTATATACCAGGAGTCAATCACTCCGCCTTCTGTATTTACCTGCAAGGTAATATTTGCATTCTCTAAGGTAATTGATTCTCCTCTTGCTACAAAAGGCTCACCTTCCACTTTCTCCTCTATTTTTTCCTCCTGAGAAGGAACCTGTGAGGTTGAGGTACTCTCCTCCAAAGGGGGTTTTGGCATGAAAAAAATATTATAAACTACAAGAACCACAACTGAGAGAACAATTGCTAAGATAAGATTTTTTTCCATAATTTTACCTCTTTCACCTCAAAGGGTCATACCCTCCAGGATTGAAAGGATGACACCTTAATATTCTTTTAAATCCCAGCAAAACACCCCTTCTTGCTCCATATTTTTCTATTGCTTGCAGAGTATATTCAGAGCAGGTGGGATAAAACCTGCATACTGAAGGAAGCCAGGGGGAGATAAAATTTTTATATAAAAGCACAAGTCCTTTTGCTAATTTTTTCCCCATTCCTTTTTTCCTTAAATTATCTTAAAATATTTTTCATTGTCAACCCAAAATGACAAAAACAAAACCAAAGGCTTTTATTTTGCAAATTTGCAAAAGTTAAAATTTATGGTAAAATAGGCAAGATAAACTGTTTAGAGATAAAATAAAAAGGGAAATCCAGTCAGGAGGTATAAAATGAAATACAGTGCACATTCAATGATGTGGACAGAAAAGTTTACAGAAAAGGACCTTTCTCTTCTTGATAAATTAAAAAGTTTTGGATTTGATGGGATAGAAATTCACCTTAACCATCCTGAGGTTTTGCCCAAGGAGAAGATAAAAGAAAAACTCAATCAGCTCGGTCTTGGCTGCACTTTTACTGCCACTTTAACAAAGGAGCAAAATATTATAAGTCCTGACGAACAGATAAGGAAAAATGGTGTTGAATCTCTCAAAAAGCTTGTTGATGTTGTCTCTTATTTTGAAAGTGATTGTCTTGCAGGAGTTATATACGCTGCTTGGGGAGAATTCACAGGAAAAATGAGGACAGAAAAGGAGTGGAACTGGTGCAAAGAATGTCTCAGTCTTGCTGCAGAATACGCAAAGGAAAAAGGTGTTGTTCTTGCAGTTGAGCCTGTCAACAGGTACGAAACTTACTTCTTAAATACTGCTGAAGATGCTCGGCGTTTGGTAGAGGAGATAAACCATCCCAATGTGCGTGTTCACCT
>DRTT01000015.1 GCA_011372105.1 Candidatus Aerophobota bacterium | reverse complement strand
TGAAATGTCAGACAAAACTTACATAGAACCTATAACCCCTGAGGTTGTGGAGCTCATAATTAAAAAAGAAAGACCTGATGCACTTCTTCCCACCTTAGGTGGCCAAACAGGTCTCAACATAGGAGCAATTCTTGCCAGAAAAGGAGTGCTTGAGCGCTACGGAGTTGAGATGATAGGGGCAAACTATGAGGCTATAAATAAAGCGGAAGATAGAAAACTTTTTAGAGAATGCATGCAAAAGATAGGTTTAAGAGTCCCAAAAAGCGGACTTGCCTACAGTATGGAAGAAGCAAGAGAGGTCGTAAAGAACATAGGCTTTCCTGTAATAATTCGCCCAAGCTTTACTCTCGGTGGAACAGGTGGGGGAGTAGCTTATAACATAGATGAATTTGAAGAAATAGCGGCAAGAGGTCTTGAAAGGAGTATGATAAGTGAGATACTGATCGAGGAATCAGTTATCGGATGGAAAGAGTATGAGCTTGAGGTAATGAGAGATAAAAAGGACAATGTGGTAATTATCTGTTCCATAGAAAATGTTGATCCTATGGGTATTCACACAGGAGATAGCATAACCTGTGCTCCTGCTCAAACTTTAACAGATAAAGAATATCAAGCAATGAGAGATGCAGCAATAAAGATTATAAGAGAGATAGGAGTGGAAACAGGGGGATCAAATATACAATTTGCAGTAAATCCAGAAAATGGTGAAATGGTGGTAATAGAAATGAACCCAAGAGTATCAAGAAGCTCTGCTCTTGCATCAAAAGCCACAGGTTTTCCAATAGCAAAAATTGCAGCAAAACTTGCTGTAGGATATACCTTAGATGAACTTCCAAACGATATAACCAAGGAAACTCCTGCCTGTTTTGAGCCAACTATTGATTATTGTGTGATAAAGATACCCCGTTTTACTTTTGAAAAATTTCCCGGAACAGATCCCACTCTTACAACCTCCATGAAATCAGTGGGAGAGGTAATGGCAATTGGCCGAACTTTCAAAGAAGCCCTGCAAAAAGGTCTAAGATCACTTGAAATTGGCATTGAAGGTCTTGTTGATCCACCACCTGTAACAGATGAAGAACTTATCCAGAAATTAACCATTCCAAATGCTGATAGAATACTTTATATAGGTTACGCCTTAAGAAGAGGAATGTCGGTTGAAAAGGTAAGTGAGCTTACCAGAATAGACCCCTGGTTTATTCACAATATAAAAGAAATAGTGGATATGGAAAAGAAAATAATAAATTTAAAAAACACAAACATTGGAAATGAGAAAGAATTTCTATATCTTTTATGGAAAGCAAAAAGGTACGGATTTTCCGATCTTCAAATAGCAAAACTTTTAGGAAAAGACGAGCTTTTCATTCGAAAAATCAGAAAAAAGAGAAAAATAAGACCTGTGTACAAACTTGTTGACACCTGTGCGGCTGAGTTTGAAGCCTACACCCCTTATTTTTATTCCACCTACGAACCAGAAAAAGAAGCATAAAAAGATGTGGGTTTATCCTGAAGATTATGATGTAATTGTGGTCGGAGGAGGACACGCAGGTATTGAGGCAAGTCTTGCCTCAGCAAGAATGGGCTGTCACACTCTCCTTATTACAATGAACCTTGATACAATTGGTCTTATGTCCTGCAATCCCGCAGTTGGTGGTGTGGGAAAAGGGCAGCTTGTAAAAGAAATTGATGCTCTTGGTGGTCAGATGGCAAAGGCAACGGATGCAACTGCCATTCAGTACAGAATCCTTAACACAAAAAAAGGGCCTGCAGTAAGGTCAACACGAGCTCAGGTTGACCGTCAGAGCTACAGAATCTATATGAAAAAAGTCCTGGAAAACGAGCCAAATCTTGATTTGAAACAAGCAAGAGTGGATGAAATACTCGTGGAAAGAGGTAAAGTAAAAGGAGTTAAAACAAATTTAGATGAGATTTATAGATGCAGGTGTCTTGTAATAACGCCGGGAACTTTTCTCAACGGGCTTATCCACATAGGCCTTATAAATTTCCCTGGAGGAAGAATGGCTGATTTTCCTTCACAAGAACTTTCAGAAAGCATAAGAGCTCTTGGCTTCAGAATGGGAAGATTCAAGACAGGGACCTGCCCACGAGTTGATGGAAAAAGTCTTGATTTCTTCAAACTGCAACCTCAGGAAGGAGAAAAACATCCCCTACCCTTTTCTTTTTCTAATGAAAAAGTCACGATAAACCAGATGCCCTGTTACATCACCTATACCAACAAAAAGACTCATCAGATAATTCAAAAAAACCTTGATAGATCCCCTCTATACACTGGAGTGATAAAATCCACTGGAGTAAGATACTGTCCCTCGGTTGAAGATAAGGTGGTAAAATTCCCTGAAAAAGAAAGACATCAGATATTTCTTGAGCCTGAGGGAAGAGAGACTTTTGAGTTTTACCCCAATGGGCTTTCCACAAGCCTTCCTGTGGATGTTCAACTTGAGATTTTACACAGTATAGAAGGACTTGAAAATGCTAAAATAATAAGACCAGGCTACGGAATAGAGCATGATTATGTAGATCCCACTGAGTTAAAACCAACTCTTGAAACAAAGAAAATCTCCGGCCTTTTTCTTGCTGGACAGATTAATGGAACAACAGGCTATGAAGAAGCAGCAGCTCAGGGACTTATAGCTGGAATAAACGCAGCTCTAAAGGTAAAAAAACTCCCTCCTTTTATCATTGACAGATCTCAAGGATACATAGGAGTTTTAATAGATGACCTCGTTACAAAGGGAACAAATGAGCCTTACAGAATGTTCACTTCAAGAGTTGAATACCGCTTGATTTTAAGAGAAGACAACGCTGATTTAAGATTAGCAGAACTGGGATTTAAGATAGGGCTTATCCCAAGGGAAAGATATGAAAAGATAAAAGAGAAAAAAGAGATTATTAAAAAGGAGATAAAAAGATTATCTTCTACCAGGCTCTTCCCTACCCCTGAGGTTAACGAAAAGCTTATAAAATTAAATTCAAGCCCTATTAAATCTCCTGTCTCTTTAAAAGATATACTAAAGCGTCCAGAGGTAAGTTATAAAGACCTGAAGGATATTCTGCCTTCCTTTGAAGAAAAGGGAGAGGATATTGCAAAGCAAGTAGAAATTGAGGTAAAGTATGAAGGATATATTAAAAGACAAAATCAGGAGGTGGAAAAATTTAAAGAAATAGAAAAAATAACAATTCCCCCTGATTTTGATTTTACCAGTATTCCGGGTCTTTCAAAAGAGGTAAGAGAAAAATTATCTCTCATAAGACCTTTATCCTTAGGACAGGCCTCCAGGATCTCCGGCATCACTCCGGCAGCAATTTCCATCTTAATGATTTACCTTAAGAGGAAAAATAAAAAAGGAGGAAGATAAAAATTGGAAGAGGAAAACTACTCCCTCCTGAAAGATGTGGCCTTATCCTGCGGTATATCGCTTTTTGGAGTTTGTCGAATAGACAGTTTCAAGGAAAAAATTATGGGAATATCACCTGAGGTTATAGAAAGTCTACCTTTTGCAATATCGCTTGCATTCAGATTATCTGACAAGGTTATTGAGGATATAAAAGACCACCCAACACAACTTTACCTCCATCATTATCGTCAGGTTAACTACCTTCTTGACAGAGTAGCCCTTCTTATAGCAGATAATATTCAAAAAAGAGGATATGATGCTCTTCCCATTCCTGCATCCCAGGTAATAGACTGGGAAAATCAGAAAGGGCATCTTTCTCACAAACTGGTTGCTCAAGAGGCAGGGCTTGGATGGATAGGCAGAAATAACCTGCTTGTAACACCTGAGTGGGGAGCAAGAGTAAGACTTGTTACTGTACTTACAAACCTCCCCTTAAAAACTGACAGAAGGTTAAAAAAGGATTGTGACTCCTGTAAAGCCTGTATCAAGGTCTGTCCTGCTCAGGCTATAAAAGAAAAAAAAGAAGAATTTGACCATATTGCCTGCTTTGAGACGATGAAAAAATTCAGAAAGGAGTATAACATCTCTCATTACATCTGTGGTATCTGTGTAAAGGCCTGTAAAGGTCAGATAAAACATTGAAATATAGGTGAAAAATTATAAAATATAAGTTCGTTTAAAAGGAATTTTTATGAATGTGAAAAGCTCAAAAGTGGTTATTATTGATTATGGAATGGGTAATCTTATGAACGTTAAAAATGCCTTGAAAAAAATAGAATGCGAGGTTGAGGTTACAAACAAACCCTCTGCAATAAAAAAGGCAAGGGCAATTGTCCTGCCGGGAGTAGGTTCATTTAAGGACTGTATAGAAAATTTAAAGAAAAATAATCTCATACATCCTTTATGTGATTTTATAAGCTCAGGGCGCCCTTTTCTTGGTATATGTCTGGGAATGCAGGTTCTCTTTACAGAAAGTGAAGAATTTGGATATACAAGAGGACTTGGTATATTTAAAGGCAGGGTGGTTCATTTTCCAAGAGAAAAGGGTTTGAAAATTCCCCATATGGGATGGAACAGCATAAGAATAAAAAAAAGAACTCCTCACTTAAAAAATATTCCTGACAATTCTTATTTTTACTTTGTGCACTCCTATTATGTAATCCCTGAGGACAAAAATATAATTGCCACAACGACAGAGTACGGAGAGGAATTCGCATCAAGTATATGGAGAGAAAATGTATTTGCCTGTCAATTCCACCCTGAAAAGTCTCAGAAAGTGGGACTTGAACTTTTAAAAAATTTTAAAGAGATTGTTGAAAATGCTTGCTAAGAGAATAATTCCCTGTCTTGATGTAATGAGAGGAAGAGTGGTTAAAGGGATAAATTTTGTCAGACTTCGAGATGCAGGGGACCCTGTGGAAAATGCCCGAATTTACGAAAAAGAGGGAGCTGATGAACTTGTTTTTCTTGACATAACCGCATCACACGAGGAAAGAAAAATAATGATTGATGTTGTCAAAAAAACGGCAAAAGAGATATTTATGCCTTTTACAGTAGGAGGAGGGATAAGAAGTCTTGAAGATATACGCTGTCTTTTAAAAGCAGGAGCAGACAAGGTCTCCATAAATACTGCTGCTGTAAAGGACCCTTCTCTGGTGGAAAAATCTGCAAGAAAATTTGGAAGTCAGTGCATAGTGGTAGCTATTGATGCTAAAAAAACTAACTCTGGAAGGTGGGAGGTGTACACCCATGGAGGAAGACATCCCACGGGAATAGATGCTGTCAAGTGGGCAAAAAAAGTTGAAAAACTCGGAGCAGGAGAAATTCTCCTAACCAGTATGGATAAAGATGGCACAGAAGAGGGCTATGATATAGAACTCACAAAAAAAATCGCAGAAGAGGTTAATATACCCGTTATTGCTTCAGGAGGTGCTGGCAATCCTGAACACATTCTGGAGGTCTTTAAAATAGCAAATGCTGATGCTGCCCTTGCTGCCTCTATATTCCATTACAGAAAATACAGCATAAAGGAAACAAAAAACTATCTTGCAAAAAAAGGGATTGTGGTTAGAATCTAAGGAGGAAATGTTGAATTACAAACATGATGAACTTGTTCTTATTTTAGATTTTGGTTCTCAATATAATCAGCTTATACTGAGAAGGGTGAGAGAAAACAGGGTTTATTCTGAACTCCTTCCTTTTAATGCCCCTATCTCCAGAATAAGAAAATTAAAACCAAAAGGAATTATTCTTTCCGGGGGACCTGCAAGTGTCATTGAGAAAGACGCCCCAAAACCTCCTCTTCAAATTTTTAATATGGGCGTTCCCGTGCTTGGCATCTGTTATGGAATGCAGATTATGGTTAAGCTTCTTGGAGGAAAAGTTGCCCCAGCTGAAAAGAGGGAATACGGACCAAGCCAGCTTCTGGTGGACAGAGAAAATGATCTCTTTTACAACTTACCCAGGAAACTTCTTGTATGGATGAGTCACGGAGATAGAGTAATAAAGCTTCCTTCAGGATTTGAACCAATAGCTCACACTGAAAATTGCCCTTATGCTACAATAGTAGATAAGAAAAGAAATTTTTATGGAGTTCAATTTCACCCAGAGGTTGCTCATACTCCACAGGGAAAAGAAATAATACAGAACTTTTTGTTTCGCGTTTGCAAATGTAAGGGGGAGTGGACTATAACTTCTTTCATAAACCAGTCTGTGGAATGGATTAGAAAAAAAGTGGGGAAAGGTAAGGTAATTTGTGCATTAAGTGGTGGAGTGGATTCCTCGGTGACAGCGATGCTTGTTAACAAAGCAATAGGTAAAAATCTCACCTGTATTTTTGTCAATAATGGGCTTTTACGGGAAGGAGAGGCAGATGAGGTTTTAAGCACATTTAGAGACCACTTTCATTTGAATATAAGATACGTTGACGCAGAGCAAAGATTTCTGGAAAAACTCAAAGGAATAAAAGATCCTGAAAAAAAAAGAAAAATAATTGGTGAGGAGTTTATTAAAGTATTTACAGAGGAGGCAGACAAACTTGGTAAAGTAGACTTTTTAGCTCAGGGAACTTTGTATCCTGATGTTATTGAATCTCTCTCAGCAAAAGGGGGACCTTCTGCTACTATAAAGTCCCATCACAATGTGGGAGGACTTCCTTCTATAATGAAGCTTAAATTAATAGAACCTTTAAGAGAACTTTTTAAAGATGAAGTGAGAATGGTGGGAAGAGAACTTGGACTTCCAGAAAGAATAGTGAATCGCCAGCCTTTTCCCGGTCCTGGACTGGCTATAAGAGTTATAGGAGAGATTACGAAAAGACGTCTTAAAGTTTTGCGTCAGGCAGACAAAATTGTTCAGGAAGAAATGGAGAAATACGAGGAAATATCCAGAATATGGCAATCCTTTGCTGTGCTTTTACCTGTGAGAAGTGTAGGGGTGATGGGAGATGCAAGAACCTATGAATATACAATTTGCCTTAGAGCTGTTACAAGTCAGGATGGGATGACTGCAGACTGGGCAAAACTTCCTCACGAACTGCTTGATAAAATTTCCTGTAGAGTAGTTAACGAAGTAAAGGGGGTAAACAGAGTTGTTTATGATATAACTTCCAAGCCTCCTGCTACCATAGAATGGGAATAACAAAAAGAGGTGGAAAATGTTTAATGCCAAGATATACATAAGTTTAAAAGAAGGAGTATCTGACCCTCAGGGAGTGACTATAAAGCACGCCCTTGATTCTCTTGGTTATAAAGGGGTAAAAAAAGTAAAAACGGGGAAATACCTGCAGGTAGAACTTGAAATTAATGACAAAGAAAGAGTAAAAGAAGAAATTGAAGATATGTGTAAAAAAATTCTTGTAAATCCGGTTATAGAAAACTATACCTACAAGATAGAGGAAATTAAAGAATGAAATTCGGAGTTGTTGTCTTTCCTGGCTCAAACTGTGATTATGATTGCTGGTGGGCAATAAAAAAGGTTACAGGGGAGAAGGTTGATTTTATATGGCACAAAGAAGAAAACATTGAAGAATTTGATTGTATTGTTCTTCCTGGAGGATTTTCCTATGGAGATTACCTCCGTGCAGGAGCTATTGCAAGATTTAGCCCTGTTATGAGAAAAGTTAAAGAGTTTGCTCAAAAAGGTGGTCTTGTTATAGGTATATGTAATGGCTTTCAAATTCTTCTTGAAGCAGGACTTTTGCCTGGAGCAATGAGAAAGAACAAAAATCTTCTTTTTATCTGCAAGTATACCTACATCAAGGTTGAAAATAATTTAACTCCCTTCACAAAGCTGTTTAAGAAAGGAGAAGTTGCAAAAATACCCATCGCTCATTTTGAAGGAAACTATTATGTTGACGAAAAAACCCTTTCAGAGATGAAAAAAAATAACCAAATTATCTTCAGATACTGTAACAAAGAGGGGAAAATAACAGAAGATAGCAACCCCAACGGCTCTGTTGAAGCAATTGCTGGAATATGCAACAAAGGGAAAAATGTGCTTGGAATGATGCCTCATCCAGAAAGATGCTCCGAGGCTATCCTTGGATCCGAGGATGGAAAACTTATATGGGAGAGCATAAAGATAAGCCTGGCAAAAGAGCGGGCAGAGAGGATAAAATGAAAAAAAAGCTTGATAAAATAGACATGGAACTTGTAAAAGCTCATGGATTAACTGAAGAGGAATACGAAAAAATAAAAAAAATACTCAAAAGAGAACCTAACCTTACCGAGCTTGGTATTTTCTCTGTTATGTGGAGTGAGCACTGCAGTTATAAAAGCTCGAAACCTGTATTAAAGAAGTTCCCAACAAAAGGGGAAAAAATCATCGTTGGAGCAGGAGAGGAAAATGCAGGAGTAGTTGACATAGGAGACGGGCTTGCCTGTGTATTTAAAATGGAATCTCATAATCACCCTTCAGCAATAGAACCTTTCCAAGGTGCAGCAACAGGAGT
>DRTT01000102.1 GCA_011372105.1 Candidatus Aerophobota bacterium | reverse complement strand
TTCCTTACAAGGCAAATGCATAGAGTAAGCAGAAGCTATGTTCAGGAACTTATAAAATCTGGTAAGGTTCTTGTAGATGGGGAGGTAAAAGATAAACCATCCTATAAAATAAAAAGAGACGAAATAATAGAAGTAATGATACCATCTCCAAGAAAACTTGACGTTGAACCCGAAGACCTACCAATAGAGATTCTATATGAGGATAAAGATATAATAGTGGTCAACAAACCTCAAGGAATGTTAACACATCCTGTTGGAAGACAGAGAGCAGGAACACTTGTCAACGCACTTCTCTTTCATTCAAAGGATTTATCTGGTATTGGGGGTGTTTTAAGGCCTGGGATTGTTCATAGGCTTGACAGAGATACATCTGGACTCTTGATTGTGGCAAAGAACGATTTTGCACATAGAATTCTTTCAAGAAATTTAAAAGAGAGAAAGATAAAGAGAATTTACTGGGCTCTTGTAAAAGGAGAGGTTCCTGAGGATGAGGGGGAAATTGAAATACCACTCCTTAAGGGATTTACAGGTAAAAAATTAGTTACTCCTTCCTTAAGAGGAAAAGAAGCATTTACATATTTTGAGGTTATAGAGAGATTTAAAGGGTACACACTTCTTGAGGTTTCCTTAAAAACTGGAAGGACTCATCAGATAAGAGTACATCTCTCATATATTGGCTACCCCATAGTGGGTGATAAAATGTATGGGATTTCAGAGTTTAATTTAAAAGGTCAGCTTCTCCACGCTAAAAAAATTGTGTTTACACATCCACGGACAAAAGAACTTATGAGTTTTGAGACTCCTCTACCAGATTATTTTAGTAATGTCTTAGAGATGCTTGAGAAAAGAGACAAATAAAGGATTTGGATTGAGAGGTTTGGAGGAGAACTCTGGATGGAACTGAACGCCTATAAAGAACGGATGATTCTTAATCTCCACTATTTCAACCTCTCCCTGTCTTGACCTTCCAGATACATCCATTTCATAATCTTTTAAAACATTAAGGTATGAAAGGTTAAATGTATATCTATGCCTGTGTCTCTCTCTAATAACTTTTGTTTTATATATTTCTTCAGCTAAGCTTCCCTCCTCTATAATAACTTCTCCCTCTCCTAACCTCATAGTTCCTCCAAGCATTTCAATCTCTCTTTGGGAGGAAAGTAAATCTATGACAGGATGGCTCGTATCTTTATTAAACTCTGTAGAGTGTGCATCTTTCCAGCCAACTCTATTTCTAAAGAACTCTATTACCACAATCTGAAGACCAAGACATATTCCAAGAAAGGGAATTTTGTTTTCTCTTGCATATCTTACACTCATCATCATTCCCTCTATTCCCCTTTTGCCAAAACCACCTGGAATTATAATTCCATCAATATCGTCTGGTATTTTCTTACCTTTTTCTATATCCTCAGAGGAAATCCAGTTAATCTCTGGATCAATCTCTGCTTTTGCTCCTGCGTGAAGTATAGCTTCCTCAAGTGATATATAAGAATCCTTCAAAGTTACATACTTGCCAATTATTCCAACTTTCTTTTTCCTTCTCTCTTTTTTTAAGGAAGCGGTAAAATTAATCCATTCTGATAAATCCAGTTTTTTGCTCTCGAGTCCGAGTTCATGAAGAGTATCTTTGATTCCTGAATTCAGTAGGTGCTCTGGAACAAAGTATGGTGAGGAAAGATTTTCCACCCCAAATATATTTTTAATAGGGATTCCCAGATACTTGGAAATTTTCTTTTTCTCTTCCTCACCAACCTTCATTTTTGACCTTAAGAAAAGGGCATCAGGGTGAATCCCTATACTTCTTAGCTCTTTAACAGAATGCTGGGTGGGTTTTGTTTTAAACTCCTGGGTGGTTTCAAGGTATGGAACATATGTAACGTGAAAGAAATAGGAATCCTCCTCTCCTTTAAACTCAAAAGCTGCTTCAAGAAAAGGAAGCGACTCTATATCTCCAACAGTTCCACCAATTTCAATAATAACCACATCACTCTCTTCTCTCTCACCAACAAGTCTAATTCTTTCCTTTATCTCATGCGTAAGATGAGGAATAACCTGAATGGTTTGTCCAAGAAAATCTCCTTTTCTTTCTTTCTCAATTATACTTTTGTATAAATTTCCACTTGTAACGTTATTTATTCTTGTCATATTCTTACTAAGAAATCTTTCATAGTGACCAAGATCTAAATCTACCTCACCCCCATCCGCAGTTACAAAGACTTCACCATGTTGGTAAGGATTCATGGAACCTGCATCTACATTGAGATATGGATCGAACTTAAGTATTGAAACTCTCTTTCCCATGCTCTTTAATATCAAACCAATAGATGAAGCAATTATCCCTTTACCAAGGGATGACATTACTCCGCCTGTTATAAATATATATTTTCTCATATGTGACTCTCTATAAATTTAATAATGAGTTTGCTTATCCTATCCTTATCAAAATCAAGAGTTGCAGTGTGGTAGGAATCTTTAAGGATAACAAAATCCTTTTCCGAAGAGCTTATGCCATCAAAGATGTATCTTTTCTGCTCAAGTGGAACAATGTGATCTTCAAATGATGCTAAAAGTAGTACTGGGCATTTCACCTTGTCAAGGTGTTTATCAGTTAATCTAAGCAATTTATAGAGTTCATAAACTATCTGAGTAGGCATTCTGTCATAATTAATCTCTTTTACACTCTTGTCTCTTGTATCTGTCGGAGGTGCTTTTATAGAGGGAACAATATACTTAAGCAACCATATAAATTTTACAAGAGGATTATCCAAGCTTATCGCAGGATTTATGGGAAAAATTCCTTTGATTCTATCTGGATGATTCTCTGCCATATGAATGGATAGAGTGCCTCCCATAGATAGACCACCGACAAATACATTGTCCGTTTCCTGCGTTAATTCATATAGGGAAGTTTCTACTTTGCCTATCCAATCCCAGTAATTTGTATTCTTCAAATCTCTCCAGTCTGTTCCATGTCCTGGAAGAAGCGGAGCTTTTACATGGTATCCTTTCTCCTTAAGAGCCTCAATCTGAGGTTTAAGAGAAAAGGGGGTCCCTAAAAACCCATGAATTAAAAGAACTCCCACATTCTCATACCCTTTAATATCAATGGATTTTATATCCATCTTACCTCCATATAGTTTTTTCTATAAATAGATTTTATCAAATTTTTTTAACTATTGTTTTTTGTTAAAAAAACATATAAAATATTTAATTGAGAGAAACTTTAAAAGGAGGGAGGAAATGGCTGAAGAGAAGAAAGGCTGGCTTGATTGGTACTTTAAATCAAACCTTCTCGTAAGAATCCTTATAGGTTTGATTTTGGGTGCCATCGTCGGACTTATCTTTAGTCCAAAGATTTTATGGATTAACCCTTTGATGATCTCTTTGTTCATCTATTAAAAATGGGAGAGATGGACGAGAGTAAGTGGAGAAATAAACAATGAAGACTATTGGGATAATAGGTGGAATGGGTCCAGAGGCAACTCTGGACCTTTTTTACAAAATAATTAAGAATACACCAGCAAAGAAAGATCAGGAGCATATTCACTTAATAATAGACAACTATCCCCAAATTCCTGATAGAACTCAGTTTATCCTGGGAAAGGGAGACAACCCTCTTCCATATCTTTTGAAATCTGCAAAGTTACTGGAAAATGCAGGAGCAGATGCTATATGCATGCCGTGCAACACAGCTCACTTCTTCGTAGAAGATATAAGAAAAAATATAAATGTTCCTTTTATAAGCATAGTGGAAAGTGTTCTTAAGGATATAAAAGAGAACTACACAAATGTGGAGCGAATTGGACTTTTAGCCTCAGAAGGTACAATAGCTGGAAAGGTATATCATAGAATCTTTGAAAAAGAAGGATACACGATTGTAGTTCCCGAAAAAAACATTCAGAAGAAAATAATGGATGTTATATATTCAGTAAAGGCTGGAAAAATCAAAGAAAAAGTAAAACTTATGCAGGAATGTATTGATAAAATCAGCAATAAGGCTGATATTCTTGTTGCAGCCTGTACAGAGATACCAATTCTTATTCCACATATAGAAAGTAAAATACCTGTTATTGACGCAACTATTTCTCTTGCAAAGAGTGTAGTAGAATTTGTCCTATCTGATTAAATTCCTTGATCTAATTCAATACCACTCATATCTATTTTTTCCATAACTTCCACTTCTACATGAGCAACATCTATAAGTCTATTTATAGCTTCAATCAGTCTCCTTCCCATTTCAGACTCAAGACCTTTTTTCCACTTATCCAGTGATTCCACTGTATATTTTACATAAAAGACATTGGATTCACCATATAAGGGTTTATAGACATCAAAATCCTTTGCCCCCCACTCCTTCTGAATAGGCATATATTCCCTGAGCCAATTTTTAAAGTCTTCCATGCTCTTTCCTTCCCTCAATTTGTCCTTGTAAATAATGTAGTACATTTTACACCTCCTTTTTAAGTTTTTCTCCCCTTAGCAGGTTAGGTGAAACACTCCAACAACTCTTTTATTTTTTATTAACTCATTATATTTTTTAACAGCTTCCCCTGTCTTATCATACACAAGCTCTATCCTCTCATCTTTTAATTTCTTTACAAGCTCCTCGTCAATCTTCATATATCCATAGTATCCAGTTCCAACTACAAGAACATCTGGTTTCTCAATGAATACTTCAAATATATCACTCTCTCTTAGATAGTGTCCCTCATCTCTCCACCAATTATCCACAATTCTTTCAGGAAAAATTATCAAATCTTTTTTATACACCTTCCCTTTTATTTTCATCCAGCCAAAACCATATCCATCGATTCTCATAATTTATAGCCAAATTTCCTCAAAAGTTCCTTTCTTTCCTTAATTTCCTTCTCTGTTTCCTCACCCTTTGGAGAAAACCCATCAACAACGCCTAAAACTCCCCTTCCTTGTTCTGTCTCATAGACAATAACCTCCATAGGATTTGCACTTGCAGCAAAAATCCTTACAACCTCTGGAACCATTTTGATTTTATTTAGAACATTTATTGGAAATGCATCTTTTAGAAAGATTATAAAGAAGTGTCCTGCTCCAATGTTTTTTGCATTCTTTACAGCAAGCTTTATAAGCTCCTCATCATTTCCTGAATATCTTACAAGACATGGACCAGACGCTTCATTAAAGGCCAGACCAAACTTTATCCCTGGAGATGAAGTAATAAGCGCTTCATGAATATCCTCAACAGTTTTAATAAAGTGAGACTGACCGAGTATTACATTCAAGTTTTCTGGATTCTCAATTTTTATGACCTTTGTCTCCATATCTCCCTCCTTTAAGTTTCCTTCAATTTTATTTTACCAAAATTAGAATGCAAAAATTACAGCTCCAAATATAAGAAACACAACAACCACACCTATTATTTCAGCAACAATTGTAAGCATCCAAGCAAGAAGTGCCTTACCAAAACTTGTCTCAAATATAGCCTCTATTAAGAAAAGGGTTGCTATAACACCAATAATAGTACCAACTCTCCCCGGATAGTAGAGTCTAAATACCCACTGGGCAAATATTGAAATAATTACACAGAGAAAAGATTTAATATAGGTGACATTCTTAATTTTTGCCCATTTTGCCCCCATGTACATGAAGAATCCACCAAGGAGTAAATAGATAAGATAGAGAACAAAAATAGGCAGTGTTATACC
The DNA here is from genome assembly GCA_011372105.1 of Candidatus Aerophobota bacterium. The sequence goes on along the minus strand of DRTT01000102.1, from coordinate 2,855 downwards.
AGGTAATCTCATCCTTCAGTCCTCTTTACCTTCACCTGTTTAAACTTTATGGGTCTTTCAAGTTCTATTCTCTCTACTCTAATGGGAAGACCAAAGATGTAATTTATGGCATCACCTTTTACAATCTCTTCTTCCACCTCAACATAGATGGAATCTCCAGCTTTAGCATCTGGAATTATCATTTTTAAGGGAATATAGAGGTATGAATCGAAAGAGAAAGAAAGCAGTGCTTCTTTTAAATCCTCATGGATTAAACCGCTGCATTTGGGAGAAAGTTTTATGTTTTTTGTAAAAACTTTCTCCTCTTCTTTTAACTCATGTATTTTAATCTCTTTAGCTATAACTTTCTCCTCTAATTTATAAAATTTCCATCCTGTTCCCATAAAAAACAAGGGATTCGTACCTCTTGACAAAATGAAGATAAAGGAATAAAATAGTGCGACGATGAGAAAAGTTAGTATTAAATTTTTTCTTTTCATGAAATTAATTATACCACCGAAAGGAGGTGAAAGATGGATATAGAAGCTCTTAAAATCGCCTTCCTTATTTTTCTTATAAGATTCGTTGGAATGACAATGGCAGGACTCAGAACTATACTCATGGTTAAGGGATATAAATTATGGACATTTGTTATATCTTTCTTTGAGACAATAATATATATTTATGGTTTAAGCCTTGTGCTTTCTCATCTTGATAATCTTGTAAATATAATTGTTTACGCGCTTGGTTTTGCTCTTGGTAACTACTTCGCTATTTTTATAGAGGAGAAAGTTGGTATTGGCGTTGAAACATTCATTGTTGTGCCATCAACAGGAGGAATTGATCTTGCATTTAAGTTAAGGAAAGAAGGCTATGTATTAACAGAGCTGGATGGTAAAGGGTATTATGGAGACAAAAAGGTACTTTATATAACGATGCCTAAAAAGAACATAAAGAAGTTTGAAAAGTTCCTCAAAAAGGAGGATCCGAAAGCCTACTATTTAACCCTTGAGACGAAAAAGACCAAAAAGAACAACAACATAATAAGAGCATAATTCAACAAATTACTAAGATCAAATGCTATAATGTAGTAAATGGGAGAGTTTCTTGAGATTCTTTTTAAAATCCTCCTTGCGTTTATCTTTGGAGGGTTAATTGGGTTTGAGCGAGAGAAAATGAATAGACCAGCAGGGCTCAGGACTCATATACTTGTGTCTGTAGGCTCAGCTTCTTTCACAATAAGTTCCATATACTTCTATAAACTCTTCGGAACTGCTAATGATCCTGGCCGAGTTGCTGCAAATATCGTCGTTGGAATTGGTTTTTTAGGTGCGGGTACTATCATAAAAGAAGGATTTTCTGTAAAAGGATTGACCACTGCAGCAACTGTGTGGGTATCTGCTGCGATCGGACTCTCATGCGGAATTGGACTCTATTTACCGGCTTTCCTTGTCTCTCTTTTGACATTCCTTACCCTGATACTTCTAAAGGATTTTGAGATCGGAGTCTTTGGAAAAAAAGAGAGAAGGAAAAGAATCCTTATGGTTAAAGTTACAGATGAACCAGGTCAACTCGGAAAAATTGGAACAATCCTTGGAGAACATGGAATAAATATAGATAATGTAAAATTTGAAAGGACTGATGCATATCTAAATATAATTCTTTATATAAGCGTACCTACCAATCTTAAAATTGATGAGCTCGTAGAAAATCTCTCAGAGGAGAATTGGATTTTAGAAGTTTCCATAGAATGAGAAGGGGCTATGCAGACTTACCTCTTCACAGAGGTAAGGCACCAAAATGGCTGTTCTCTCGTATGGTTAAGCTGGCAAGGGAAATTACCCTTTCAATAGTTATAAATTTTGGTAGAGATGAGTTTATAAAAAGAATTTCTGATCCCGTTTGGTTCCAATCCTTTGGATGCGTTCTTGGCTTTGACTGGCACTCGTCCGGTGTTACAACAACAGTTACGGGTGCATTAAAAGAAGGTCTTAAAACTATAGAAGGAGAGATTGGCATTTTCTTTGCAGGAGGAAAAGGAAAAAGAGGTATAAGAACACCTGATGATATAGATGCATGGGGAGAAAAGGGGTTTATAAACTTTAACACAGCAAATAAACTCAAGAAGATATCAAGGCTTGTAGCCAAAGTAGATTCACATGGACTTCAGGATGGTTTCTCAATATACCATCACTTCTTTATCTATACAAAAGATGGGAAATGGGCAGTAATTGAACAGGGTATGAAAAAGGAGGGTAGATTTGCAAGAAGGTATCATTGGTTATCAGATGAAATAAAAAGTTTTGTGAGTGATCCACATAAAGGTGTAGTTTCTGAAAAAAAAGAAAAACCATTAAATCTTATTGATTCAAGCATAGAATCTACGAGAAAAGGCATTGTCAAAATATCTAAGGAGATATCCTTAAAGGAGTTAGGAAGAATAAAAGACTTTAAGAAGATAAAATTTCCATACCATCATCCAATATTCTTTGAAGACTATAATGAAAGAAGGCTCATGAATATAGTGGTAAAATTAAAAGACCTCTCCTTAAATAATTTTGAGGAACTTTTACTCGTAAAAGGAGTGGGATCAAAAACTCTAAGAGCATTAGCTCTACTTTCACACCTTATATTCGGTTCAGATCTTTCCTTCAGAGATCCGGTGAGTTTTTCTTTTGCCCATGGTGGAAAAGATGGGTATCCATATCCTGTGGATAGAAAAATCTATGATGAATCAATAGAGATATTAAGAGCTGCTGTTGAAAAAGCAAAGCTTGGATACACTGAGAAAATGAAAGCTTTAAAAAAACTATCCTACCTATAGGATTTTTCTTAAAAGCTCACCAGTGTAAGATGTTTTTACCTTTGAAACATCC